>JALYXZ010000229.1 GCA_030946825.1 Chloroflexota bacterium
CCCCGGCGGTCGGTCGCAGCGTCCGGTCTGAGCGCCGTGCCGCTCGTGCTGCAGGGGCCGGGCGCATGACGTCCGACACCGCCATCGAGGCACGCGGATGGGGCTGGCGCCACGCGGGAAGGCGCGCCTGGGCGATCCGCGGGTTCGATCTGCGAGTCGAACGCGGAGAGCGGGTCCTCCTGCTCGGACCATCGGGCGCCGGCAAGTCGACGCTGCTCCTGGGCTTGGCCGGCCTGCTCGATCCATCGGGCGGCGGTGAGTCGGAGGGGCGGCTGCTGGTCCGCGGCATCGCGCCGCGCGCCGCCCGGGACGAGACAGGGATCCTCTTCCAGGACCCGGAGGCGCAACTGGTGATGGCCCGCGCCGGTGACGACGTCGCATTTGGCCTCGAGAACCGATGCGTGCCGGCGGATCGCATCTGGCCGCGCGTCGCCGCCGCGCTCCAGGACGTCGGCTGGCGGTACGGATCGGATCGCTCCACCGCGGCGCTCTCGGGTGGAGAGAAGCAGCGCCTGGCGCTGGCGGGGACGCTGGCGCTCCGCCCGAGCCTGCTGTTGCTCGATGAGCCGACCGCGAACCTTGACCCCGCCGGCGCCGCCGCGTTCGGTGGGACGCTGCGCCAGGTGGTGAGCGACGTCGCTCCCACGCTGGTCCTAGTCGAGCATCGGGTCTCCCTGCTCCAAGACCTGGTGACGAGGGTGGTGGTCCTCGAGGCGGGAGGAGGTGTCGCCCTCGATGGCGACCCGCACGAGCTGTTCGGCGCGCGTGCCGAGGAGCTTGCGGCGCGCGGCGTCTGGCTGCCGCGCCCACCGGTTTCCCGCAGCCGCCCCGCAGCGGAGGAGCAGGGTCCGGGCGCCAGGCAGCGACCAGCGCTGGTCACCGCCGAGCGGGCCGGGTTCACCTATCCGGGGGGCGAGCGCGCGGCACTGGCACCGACGGACGTCACGCTCGAGGGCGGTCAGGCGCTCGCCATCGTCGGTGCCAACGGATCGGGAAAGTCGACCCTTGTCATGCTGCTCGCCGGCCTGCTGCGACCGAGCATCGGTCGCGTCATTGCTGGCCGCGCGCTCACGCCGAACGCACGCGCGAGCACTCCGATCTGGCGCTGGCGGGCCTCGGAGCTGGTGCGTCGCATCGGTACCGTATTCCAGGATCCGGAGCACCAGTTCGTGACCGCCACCGTGCGCGATGAGCTGCGGCTGGGTCCCGTCCAGTCGGGCCTCGATCCGGCGCGGGCAGGTGCCCGTGCAGACGAGCTGATGGCCAGGCTGCGCCTCTCCCACCTCGCGAACGCCAACCCGTTCACCCTCTCCGGCGGAGAGCAACGCCGGCTGTCGGTCGGCACCGCGCTGGCCGCCGCTCCGCCGGTGCTGCTGCTCGACGAGCCGACGTTCGGGCAGGACCGCAGCACGTGGCTCGAGCTGGTCGCCCTGCTGTCCGACCTTCGCGCCGAGGGCCGCGCCATCGGCTTCGCCAGCCATGACGCCGACTTCGTGGCGGCGCTCGCCGACCGATCCGTGGCCCTGGACGCGGATTCAGCCGAACCGGGGTCAGTGGCAGGCCGGTGACGCTCTTCCATCCGCTGGTACCGGACCGACGGGCGCCTCTGGCTGCCGCGAATCCGATCTTGAAGCTCGCCGGTGCGGGCGTGCTGATGGGCGTGCTGCTCATCTCGGTCGACGTGGTGGTCCCCGCCGTGCTGCTGACCGTCGAGCTCGTTGGACTGGGGTTCACCGGACTGCGCCCCGAAGTCGTGCTGCGTCGGACGGCGCCGATGCTCGCCGTGGCGATCGCCATCGGGCTGGTCAACAGCGTCTTTGGCTCGAGCACCGGGCCCGGTCTGCTGGAGCTCGGTCCGTTGCGGATCACCGGCGCGGGGTTGTCGGCGGGGTTGGCTGCCGCGCTCCGCCTCCTGGCGATCGTGCTGGCCGGGGTGCTCGCCTTCGTGACCACCGATCCGACCGATCTGGCCGATGCGCTCGTCCAGCAGGTCAAAGTCTCGCCGCGATTCGCGATCGGGACCCTGGCCGCCATGCGGCTGCTGCCGATCCTGGCGGAGGAATGGCAGACGATCGGCCTCGCGCGCCGCGCGCGTGGGCTGGAGGCACGCTCTCCGCGGGCCGCCGTGGCGCTCCTGGGTGGCCGCATGCTGTCGCTGCTGGTGGCCGCCATCCGCCGGGCGGTGCGCATGGCGCTGGCCATCGAAACGCGCGGCTTCGGAAGCCGGCCGTGCCGGACCGCCGCTCGCCCGCAGCGCATCCGGGCGGCCGACTGGCTGCTGCTCGGCGCGGCGGTGCTGGCCGGGCTGCTGGCCATCGCCGTCAGCGTGGCGTCCGGCAGCTGGCGCTTCTTCCTCGCCTAGCGACCGCGGGAGTCATCGGTCGAGTGAGACGAATCCCTGGAAGGGCTCCAGCCAGGTGGGCTGGTGCGCGGCGCCCTGGTAGCGACGCATGTCGAACGGCGTCAGCGAGAGGCTCCGCGCCTCGCCGTCGATGAGCTGCTCGGCGAGCAGCAGTCCCAGGATCGGAGCGTACGGCATGCCGTGCCCGGTCAGACCGCAGCACACATAGGCACCGGGCACCGGTTCGCCGCTCGCCGCCCGCAGGCCACCCGCGATCGGTACCTCCAGGCTTGCGAAGTCCAGGAGTCCTGCCCAGCAGCGCACGATGCGCGCGTCGGCGACCGCCGGATGCATGCGTGCCAGCAGCCCGGCAAGCAGCGGTGGCAGATGTGGACGCGTGTCCACGGAGTAGCTGCCGATCCCCATCCCCTCGTCGGCAACCGCGTATCCACCGATCACGATCTCGCCGGTCGGCATCTGCCGCCAGTACTCGTTGCACTGGTTCGTCTCGAATCCAGGTCCCAGGAGCGGCGGCAGCGGCTCGGTCACGCACACGTGCTCGCGGATCGGCGTCAGGTTGCCGCCGATCTCCGGCACCAGCGCGGGAGTCCAGGCGTTGGTCGCCAGCAGGACCGCCCCGGCGGCGACCTCGCCGTGCGAGGTGACCACCCCGCTGGTTCGGCCGCCCCGCACCTGCAGCTGCTCGACGCGCACTCCGGTGACCACCGTCGCTCCCTGGTCGACCGCCGCATCCAGCAGCCCGTACACCAGGCGAAACGGGTTCAGGGTGCCGTCGCCGGGCGTCCATGCGGCGCCGAGGATCTCCCCGACGGCCAGCGCCGGGGCCAGCTCCTGGAGCTCCCGGCCGGCGACCATGCGAACCTCGAGCCCCTCGTCGCGCTGCATGGCGGCCAGCTCGTGTCCGTGCTGCAGCTCGGCCTCGGTGCGCAGCAAGTCGAGTGAGCCGGCACGACGCCAACCGATGCCGCCCGGGAGGCGCTCATCGAGCTCTTCGAGGATCCGCAGCGACGCCGTCGTGTAGTCGACGATCGATCGCGCCCCTGACTCCTGCACCAGGCGCGTCACCCGGGGAAAGTGACCCCCCAGCCCGGCGAGGGCCATGCCCGCGTTTCGCCCGCTCGCCCCCGAGGCAGGCGCATTGGCCTCGATCACCAGCGGGCGCATGCCGGCCATCGCCAACCGGTAGGCGACCGTTGCGCCGACCATGCCGGCGCCGACGACCACCACGTCCGCGCCGCGTGGCAGCTCGGCATGCGGATCCGGATCGAAGGGGACCGGCTCGGGGAGCGGATGGAAGGGTCCGAGCGAGCCAGCGGCGGTGTTCATCGGGAGGGCGAGTGTACCCTCGTGCCGTGCCAGGCTCAGAGGAGCTCCGCTTCCGGGCCGGTGAGGTGGTGCTTGCCGGCGAGCTGCTGCTGCCCGATGCGCCACCGCCGGGTCCGGCCGGCCGCTACCCGAATGTGCTGCTCCTCGGCAGCTGGCTGGCACGCGATCGTGACGGTCTCCTGGACGCTGCTCGCCATCCTGCCTGGTTCGCAGCCCGCGCTCGCGGTCAAGAGGGTGTGCCGCTCCTGGCCCGCGTGGCGGCGGCGCTCGCCAAGCTGGGGGTCGCCAGCCTGCGGTTCGACAAGCGGGGCTGCGGCAGCTCGGGCGGAAGCTGGCAGGAGAGCGACCTCTTCACGCTCATCGACGATGCCAGGGACGCTCTCGCCGCGTTGCGCGGCCGCCGCGATCTGGACCCGGCTCGGACCGGCATCGTGGGGCACGGGGAGGGTGCCGGAATCGCCATGAGCGTCGCCATCGGCGACCCGGTGGTCGGACCGCTGGGCCTGATCGGCGCCTCCGCGAGAAGCTACCGCGACGTCTTCCGCCGGGGGGTCGCCGAGCGCTCGGCCGCGGCACGTCGCCCCGTCGGGTCGGCGCGACCGCGGATCGCCGACCCGCTGGTGGCCGCCATCGACGCGTGGAGCGAGGAGATCGTGGAGCGTGCCGACCGCCGCGAGCCGGCGATCGACCTGCGGCTCCCGGGCGCGCCGCCGCTGCGCCTGGCGCTCGCCGGCTGGGAGCAGGCGTTCCACACCCCGCCCCGTGCGCTGGCGACGATGCTGAATCGGCCGGTGACGCTGGTCCACGGCCGGTACGACGACATCTCGCATCCGGACGAATCGGCTCTGCTGGCAGCCGTGCTGGCCACCGATGAGGGGCCGCTGCCGGTTCGCTTGCCGCTCGCCGGCCACGACCTGGCGGAGGCGGACGGCAGCACGATCGACGACTTCGCCGCGGAGATCGCCTCGCGTCTCGTCCCGAGATCGCTGCCACCGGTGCTGCTCGCCATCTCAGAGATGGGATGAGATGGCTGCGGTAGACTCGAAACCGATGAGCCGACTGGAACGTGGCGACCCGGCTCCGAGCTTCGAGATGCGCGCCGACGACGGCAGCCTGGTCTCCAGCGCGGAGCTGTCCGGGGATCGGTACATCCTGTACTTCTATCCCGAGGACGACACCCCCGGCTGCACCAGGCAGGCCTGCGGGCTGCGCGACTCCTTCGCGCGCCTGACCGCCACCGGAGCGCCGCTGTTCGGGGTCAGCCCGGACAGCGTGGCCAGCCATGCGAGGTTCCGGGCGAAGTATCACCTGCCGTTCCGGTTGCTCGCCGACGAGGGACACCGGGTCGCCGATGCCTACGGCGTCTGGGTGGAGAAGACGGCGCGCGGCCGGACCTACCTCGGCAACGAGCGAACGACCTTCGTCGTCGGGGCCGATGCAACGATCGAGCATGTGCTCCCGCGAGTGAAGCCGGACGAGCACGTCGACCTGCTGCTCGAGGCACTGGCTGCGTGAGGGTCGATCGCCGGAACGTCGTGGCGAGCCTGGTGGTGACCGCCGCCTGCCTCCTGGTGGTCCTCTCAGTCCTGGCTTTGGCCGCGGTCAGCAGGCCGGTTCCCTAGGATGCTCTGGCCGGCCCTGGCCATCCTGCTCGTCCTGTGGCTGGTGGGGCTGCTCCTGGCGCTCGGCCCGCTCGTCAACCTGCTGCTGGTGGCCGCTGCCGTGCTGCTGGTGATCGAGGTCCTGAACGAAGAAAAAGCCTGAGCAGGCGCTTGGCCGCCGGGTTGGCACGCGACGTGCGAGGCTCGAGGGCCTTCAGGAGGTACCGACAATGCTGTGGACGATTCTCCTTATCCTGCTCGTCCTGTGGCTGCTCGGCTGGCTCGTCTTTCCCATCGGCGGTGGACTGATCCATGTTCTGCTCGTCATCGCGGTGATCGTGCTGATCGTCCAGCTGCTGTCCGGACGGCGCGCCGTCTAGCCACTCGACGTACCGATGGCGTCGCTGCCTCCGAGGCCGCGTCGCCGGGAGTAGATCGAGCATCCTCCAGACCGAAGTTCGGCCTCGAGGTGCAGATATCCGGAGCCGGCCCCGCCGATGCGGTGAGGGCCGGCTTTCGTTCGTCCGCCGCCCTGTTTTGCCGCACGCCGTGGAGCGGCCGGTGCTGGGGGGCTCCGACAGCCGAGCTGTCGCAAGCATCGGCTACCCTTCTGCCCGGTGCCGTCGATCGAGCCGTTCCGCTTTCTGCATACCGGAGACCTGCACCTCGACAGCCCGTTTCAGGGGGTCAGCGCGGAAGCGCCCGCCTCGCTCCTGGACGTGCTGCGCGCCGCGACCACCGACGCGTGGCGAAACGTGGTCCGCCTGGCGATCGAGGAGCGGGTCGACTTCGCGGTCGTCGCCGGCGACGTGTTCGAGGGTCGCAGCCCCACGCTTCTGGGCCAGACCCGCTTCCGGGACGGCTTGGCGGAGCTGGCGGCGGCGGGCATCCCGAGCGTGGTGGTCCACGGCAACCATGATCCGCTGGACGGACGTTCATGGGCCCCCTCACTGGTCTTTCCGGACGCCTGTCGGCGCTTCGGAGCCCGCGGCGTCGAGTCGCAAGCGATCGTGCGGGGAGGCAGGGAGATCGCCCGCGTCTACGGGCGCAGCTACGACCGCCCGGCGGTCACCGAGAACCTGGTGTCCGGCTTCCACAGGGACCCGGACGTGCCGTTCGCGGTGGGCCTGCTGCACGCAAACGTCGGCGATCGCCCCGGGCACGGGAACTATGCCCCGTGCTCCATCGAGGACCTCGGGGCGGCGGGGATGGACTACTGGGCGCTGGGACACATCCATCGGCCAGGCGTGATCTCGGCTGACCCGCTCGCCGTCTACTGCGGCATCCCGCAGGGCAGGGACCCCGGCGAAACGGGTCCCCGCGGCTGCTACCTGGTGGATGTCGCGGCGGATGGCCGTCCGGCCGCGAGATTCGTGGCCTGCGACGTGGTCCGCTGGCAGCATCTCGCGATCGGCATCGATCAGCTGACCGATGACGAGCAGCTCCAGCGTCGCTCGCTGGCCGCCCTGGCCGAGGCGACGGAGGCGGCCGACGGGCGAGCCTTGGTGGCGCGCGTGCACCTCATCGGGCGCGGCGGCCTGCATGCGTCGCTCCGCCGTACGGGGTACACCGATGATCTCCGCGCCCTGCTCAATGAGCAGCTCCCGGCGGCACCCTTGGCCTGGGTCGAGTCGATTCGGAACGAGACGCGACCGGCGGTCGACCTGGCAGCACGCCGCGGAGCCCCCGACTTCATCGGCGACTTCCTGGGCACCGCGGACGCTGCCCGCAGGGCAGAGCGGAGCACCGATCCCGACGAGCACGCACGCTGGGCGGAATTGCTGCGCGCTGCCGTGGCGCCGCTGTTCGACGGCTCGCCTCGGGGGAGACGCTTCCTCCACGATGCGCGGCCGTCCGACAGCACACTCAGCGGTGAGCTGCTCGACGCCGCGCAAGCGCTGGCGCTCGACACGCTGCTCGGTGCAGAGGAGGAGCGGTGATGCGCATCGATCGCGTCGAGATCGACGGCTTCGGACGCTTCAGCGCCGCCACCTGGGAGCTGCCCGCCGGCCTGACCGTGATGCACGGCCGGAACGAGGCGGGCAAGACGACACTGCTGAACGCGATCCGCGCAATCCTCTTTGGATTCGAGTCCACCCGCGAGGGCCGAACCTGGTATCCGGCGCTGGCCGGAGGGCGGCGGGGAGGGCGGCTGCAGCTGCTGACGGCGTCGGGCGAGCGCTGGCGGGTCGAGCGCCACGGCGAGCGCGGGGGGGCGGGGGCCCTGGTGGTCACCGCCCCGAATGGCAACCGGGGCGGGCAGGAGACGCTGGATCGCCTCCTGCACGGCGCGGATCGGGACCTCTTCGCCAACATCTTCGCCTTTGGGCTCGGCGAGCTGCAGCACTTCACCAGCCTCTCCTCGGCGGGCGTGCGGAGTCGGATCTACGGTGCCGGAAGCGGCCTCGGCGGGATGAGCGCCATCGATGTCGAGCGCCGCCTACGCGCCGAGCAGGAGAGATCCTTTCTTCCCGGCGGGCGCCAGCAGCAGATCAACCGGCTGTTGGGCGAGGTCGAGGAGCTGCGCGGGCGGATCGCCGAGCTGGAGCGGATTCCCGCGGAGCACGAGGCGCTGCGCGCGGAGCGGGACGCGCTCGAACGGCGCCGCGGAGAGCTGCAGGCGAGCAGGCGCGCGGCAACCGAGCTGCGAGAGCACCTGCGTCGCCTTCGTGAGGCGCAACCGGTCGCCGCCGAGCTCCAGGTCCTGCGCACCGAGCTGGCGGCCATGGACCCCGCCCTGGAGCGGCTCCCCGCCGAAGCCGAGGCGCTCCTCGAGCGGCGCCTCGACAAGGTCGAGGTCGCCCGTCAAGCGATTGCCGACATCGCCTCGCGGACAGCGGGCGCCGAACGCGAGCTGGACCAGCTCCAGGTCGACGAGGCGCTGCTTGCGGCTGGTGCCGAGCTCACAGCGCTGCGGGACGAGCGCCTCATCCAGGAGCAGCGCGGGGAGGATCGCCGTCAGGCGGAAGCGTCCGCGGGGCGCCACGCTGCCGAGGTGGATGACCAGCTGCGCCGGGTCGGTGGCTGGCCGGAGGCGCGCCTGCTGGCGGTCGACGACAGCATCGCCGCGGTCGAGGCGACCCGGGAGGTGGAACGCCGCCTGGCGGCCACGGCGGGTCAGGTCGAACGGGCGTCGGCGGCTGTCGCAGCCGCCCGCGGTGAGCTGACGCTGCTCGAGCAGGAGGCCGATGCCGCCGACGGCGACGAGGCGGAGCTGCATGCGCGTCGGGACGCGCTCACCCGCCTGGCCGAGATCGGACTGGGCGCCGGATCCGCCGCCCCTGGTGCTCGGCCGCGCAACTCCCAGGCGACCGGAATGGTCGTGGGTGTGGCGCTCGTGGCGGGAGCGACGGTCCTCGGCGTGGCCGGCGGCGTGTTCGGCAACCTGGCCCTGGGCATGGTGTTGGGACTGCTGGTGACGCTGGCGCTCCTGGCCATCAGCCGGCTGATTCCATCCGCCCCGGCAGGGAGCGCCGAGGTGCAGCTCATTCAGACCGCCGACGCGGACCGGCAGCAGCTGCTCGCGCGCGCCGGTTTGCCGGAGAGCGCCGGGCCGTCGCAGATCGCGGCACGGCTGCAGGAAACCGCGGTTGAGCTCGCCGCCCTCGCCGCCGAGCGCCAGCGCCAGGCGCGGTTGGTTGAGAGGGGACGGACACAGGCCCGCCTGGAGGCGGAGCTGGCGGAGGCTCAGCGCGCGCATGCGGCGGAGCTGGAGACCTGGGGCGAGTGGCTGAGGCGCACCGGCCTCGACCCGACGAGCAGCCCCGAGGCGGCTCGCCAGCTGCTCGGCGCGGCAGGCTTGGCGCGCAGGGCCGCCGCAGCACGGGAGGAGCAGCGGCATCGCGCGGCCGAGATCGAGGCGGCGGCCGAGGCGTACGAGCAACGCCTGGATGCGCTTCTCCAGCGGCTCGGCCGCAACCCAGCCCCTGATTCGCGACTGCGCCCGGTGGTGCTCGCCCAGCTACTCCAGGAGCTCGAGCGCGCGACCGACGCCCGGCGCAGAGAAGAAGAGCTGCGGCGGGCGGGGGCGGAACTCGCGGCCGGGGCCGAGCAGGCGCGGGCGGCGATGAGCACGGCGGAAACTGCGCTGGCAAGCTGGCTGGAGAGCAGCGGCGCGTCCGACCCCGACGACCTGCGCGCCCGAGCCGGACAGGCGCAGGTCCTCCGCAACCTTCAGCAGCAGGCTCGCGAGCTGCGCAATCGGCTGGCCGGGATCGCGGGCTCGGAGGCTGCCGTTGCCAGCCTCATCGCCGAGGCCGGCGCCCAGGAACCCGCTGCCCTCGAGGTGCGAGCCGAAGAAGCGGCCGCGGAGGTCGATCGCCTCGAGGCGGAGGAGTCATCGGTCGCCGCCCGCATCGGCGAGCTGGGTGCCCGCCTCACACAGCTGGAGTCGACGGAGGAGCTCGGGGTGGCGCGCCAGCAGCTCGCCGTCGCCGAAGCGCGCCTGGCCGAGGCGTCGTGGCAGTGGTCGATCCGTGCGGTCGCCCTGGCACTGCTGGCGGAGACGCGGAAGCGCTACGAGCGCGATCGTCAGCCGCAGGTCGTCCAGGACGCGGAGCGCTACTTCGCGGAGATCACCGACGGACGCTATCCGCGGATCGTCGCGGCGCCCGGCGAGGAGAGCGTGCGCGTCGAGCCGGCGGAGGGCGCCGCCAAGGAGCTCGACGAGCTGTCGCGTGGAACGCAGGAGCAGCTCTACCTGGCGCTGCGCTTCGGCCTGATCGAGCAGTTCGCCCGCAGCGCGGAAGGCCTGCCGGTGGTCATGGACGACATCCTGGTGAACTTCGACGCCGATCGCGCGGCACGTGCAGCCTCCGCGATTCGCGACCTCGCGGCGCGACACCAGGTCCTGTACTTCACCTGTCACGCGTGGACCGCGGAGCTGCTCGACCCCGATCGCTCGCGGACCGTCGCGCTGGGCTAGGATTGGCCGCCGCATTTCGCCGACCGAGGGCGCGCCCGCCGGCGCCTCGCCACCTGCCTCGATGAGACCGATGCCGAACGACAAGCTCCCCACCCCCGAACGCGTCCTGGTCGTGGCCGCGCACCCTGACGACATCGAGTTCGGCGCCGCCGGCACCGTCGCCCGCTGGGTCGCAGAGGGAGCCGAGGTGCGCTACGTGGTCATCACCCGCGGCGACAAGGGAAGCAACGATCCCTCCGCCGATCCCGGGGAGCTGGCAGCGCGCCGCGAGCAGGAGCAGCGAGCCGCCGCTGCTGAGCTCGGCGTCTCGGGCGTGGATTTCCTCGGCGAGCCCGACGGCCAGGTCGAGGCATCGCTCCGCCTCCGCGAGCGGATCACGTATGCCATCCGCCAGTTCCGGCCGGAGGTGGTGATGGGCCATGACCCGACGGTCCTGTTCGTGAACAACGAGTGGATCAACCACCCCGATCACCGCGCGGTGGGCCAGGTGACCGTCGACGCGGTGTTCCCGACCGCACGCGACCCGCTGAACTTCCCGGAGCACCTGACGGCAGGGCTGGCAGCCTGGAAGGTGGCCGAGCTCTACCTGTGGAGCACCAACGAGGCGAACCAGATCGTCGACATCGCCCGGACCCTCGACCGCAAGATCGCCGCGTTGGGTTGTCACGACAGCCAGTTCGAGGACTTTCCGGAGACCGCCCGCTGGGTGCGGCGGCGCGCAGAGGAGCTGGGCGAGCGCGCCGGCTACCCGGCGGCCGAGGGCTTCCGGCGCGTGATGCTGGCCCGATGAGGCCCCCTCGCCTCGTCGCAGCGGCCGGGCTCGCCGTCGTCTTGCTGCTCGGCGCCTGCGTGGTCGGGCCGTCTCCCACACCCTACCCGACCACCTTTCCAGCCGCCTCGCGCGAGGACGCCCACCTGGTGGCGCTCAAGTTCCTCGCCGCCTGGCGAGCGAGCAACTACCAGCGCATGTACGAGCTGCTGGCGCCGGAGGACCGTGCCGCCTACCCGCAGCAGAGCTTCACCGCCCTGCTTCAGCAGTTGGGCAGCCTGATCGGCTCCACTCAGCTCGTCGCCGAGGCGGGCAGCCCGGCGCCGACCGCGCTGCCGCCCGAGCCGCGCCCGCTCGACTTCCCGCCGCCCACTCCCACACCCGTGCCCTCCGGCAGCGCAGGTGTATCGGCCGCCCCCACGCCATCGTCCGCGGCGAGCGCATCGGGGAGCTCATCGGCCAGCGCGTCGGCGAGCGGCAGCCGGCAGGTGCTCCCCGGGCCGGTGCCCGGCCTGGCGGTGCCCATCGGTCTGCACTTCAAGACGCTCCGGTTCGGCACGGTCGACCTCGCCCGTCGCTTGGACCTGACCCAGGGTCGCGGCGGCTGGCATGTCCGCTGGAGGCCGTCGGTCCTCTTCCCGCAGCTGGCCTCGGGCGGCACACTTCAACTGCAGCGCAGCCTTGCGCCGCGGGGCCGGATCCTGGCCGTCGGCGGAACGGTGTTCGCCCAGAATCGCTCCGACGGCAAGCGGATCTATCCGCAGGAGTGGCTGGCGGGACAGACCATCGGCTACGTGAGCCCGGTCACCGCGGAGGACATCGCGCGCAACCCGGCCAAGGACTATGCCGCCGGCGAGGTGATCGGTCGCACCGGAATCGAGTACGGCGCCGACGACCTGCTGCGCGGCACCCCGGGCCTGACGCTGCTCGCGGTGCCGGCCGGCGGCGCGGCGGTGCCGGTCCTGCAGCGGCGGATGATCCCCGGCGCAGACGTGAACACCACCATCCGCCCGAACGTGCAGCGGACCGCGCAGGATGCGCTGCTGCCGTACCAGGAGGCCGGGACCGCGGTGGTGGATCCCAAGAGCGGCGACGTGTGGGCGCTCGCCAGCGCTCCGGCCTTCAATCCGAACGCGATGACCATCGGCGCAACGCTCGGCGGCGTGCCGCTGCCCGCCGCGGACGTGAACCAGATCACCAATCACGCGCTGACCGCAGCGTACCCCGCCGGCTCGTCGTTCAAGCCCTTCACCCTGGCCGCCGCGCTCAAGGCCGGCCTTGCCGGCCCATCGACGTATGTGCCCTGTCCGGGAACGTGGGACCTGCTCGGCTTCACCTTCCACAACTACGAGGACCATCACCTGCCCGGCCTCGTCTCTCTCCCCGAGGCCATGGCGTTCAGCTGCAACACGACGTACATGCCCCTCGCCCTGCGCGTCTACGAGCGGAACCCGACCGGCCTGACCGATATGGTCGCGGCCTTCGGCTTCGGCGCGGCGACCGGCATCAAGCACATCCCCGAGGAGACCGGCGTGCTGCCCGATGCCGCCTACTTCGAGACCAAGCCTCGCTGGGATGGCGCCTTCCGGCCGTTCGGGCCCTTCGACCAGGCCCAGCTGGCGATCGGCCAGGGCGATTTCACCGGAACGCAGCTGCAGCTGGCGCGCGCTTACGCGGCCTTTGGCAACGGCGGAACACTTTGGGTGCCGCGGATCGTGACCCAGGCCAAGCGGCCGGACGGGACGGTGGTCGAGAAGGTCGCGCCCAGCGTGCAGCGCAAGATTCCCCTGCGCCCGCAGGACCTGCAGTACATCGTGACTGCCATCCGCGCGGTGGTGACCATCCCGTACGGGACAGCGTATGGGGCCTTCCTGGGCTTCCCGATCGCCGTTGCCGGCAAGAGCGGCACCGCGGAAACGGGCGGACCCGACCCCGATGCGCTCTTTCCGGCCATCGCGCCGATGATCGATCCGACCATCGCGATCAGCACCATCCTGGTCCGCATCCACCTCGGAACCGGCGGAACCGATGCCGCACCGCTCGTCCGGCGGGTGATGACCACCCACTTCTTTGGTGGGGGATGATCGCCACGGACCGCGGCGGCGCCTCCGGCCCCGTTGGCGGCGCCTCGCTTTGACACTGCGAGCGTCCGGCGGCTAGCATCGGTCTGCCCGTACCCACGGTCATCGGTCCGTTGCCACGCGCCTGAGGGGCCACTTCCGCAGTGATCTCCGAGAATGCAATCCCGCTCCGGTTTCAGACTGCCGAAGTCGGGGTCGATTGGCTGCAGTGCAACATCGAGTGCCAGGAAGGCTGCCCGGTCAACACCAACTGCCGCGGCTACCTGATGCTGGCCGCCGAGGGCCGCTTCGAGGAGGGGTACATCCTCGCCCGGGATCCGAATCCGGTGGCCGCCATCTGCGGCTACGTGTGCAGCGCTCCGTGCGAGAAGGCCTGCCGTCGCGCGGATATCGACAAGCCGCTCTCGATCCGCGCCATGAAGCGCTTCCTGGTGGACTGGCACTACGGCAACAACATGCCCGACAACGTGGTGGTCGGCCCTGCCAGCGGCAAGAGCGTCGGGGTGGTGGGAGCGGGACCGGCGGGGCTGAGCGTCGCCAAGGAGCTCGCCGCGTACGGGCACGAGGTGCACGTCTACGACGCGCTTCCCTCGGCGGGCGGCACGACCCTCATCGGTGTGCCCGCCTTCCGGCTGCCGCGTGACGTCATCGAGCTGGACGCGAACTGGGTTGCGAAGCACGGCGTGGAGTTCCACTACAACGTCGAGATCGGCCGCGACCTGACCCTCGACCAGCTCAAGGAGCGCCACGACGCCGTGGTGGTGGCCACCGGCTGCATGTACCCGGTGGCCATGAACGTGCCCGGCGAGGAGCTCGACGGGGTGATCTACGGCGTCGACTTCCTGAAGCGCGCCAACCTCGGGCAGCAGCAGTGGGTCGGCGACAACGTGGTGGTCGTCGGGGGTGGCTACACCGCCATGGACTCGTCGCGGACCGCGCTGCGCCTCGGAGCCAAGACCAGCACGATCGTCTATCGCCGCGGCCCGGACGAGATGGTGGTCGACGAGGAGGAGCAGCACGAGACCCGCTTCGAGGGCGTGCGCTTCGAGTTCTTCTCCTCCCCCGTCGAGGTGCTCGCCGACGAGCGGGGCAAGGTGACCGGCATCGTCTTCCAGCGCACGCGGCTCGGACCGCCGGACGCCACCGGCCGCCGATCGGCGGAGCCGATTCCCGGCAGCGAGTTCACGATCCCATGCGACATGGTGATCCCCTGCACCAGCCAGTCGCCGGACAACAACGTACTGGGCGAGTACGGCTCGGCGCTCAACCGGCACCTGGGCGTGACCGATACCCGCAGCGTGGTGCCGGGCGGATCGGTCTCCTCGTGGCGCACGCAGCCCCTCAACGGGACCACGCCCACCGATGCCTCCGGCAATCGGCTGAACAACCTCGAGTTCGCGCTGGACCGCGGGCGAGTGACGATCAACGCCGACACGTTCAGCACGAATGTGGATGGCGTGTTCGCCTGCGGCGACTACGTCACCGGACCGGCGACGATCATCGAGGCGGCCGGCCTCGGGCGGCGCACCGCGCGGGCGGTCGACCGCTGGCTGACCGGCATCCGGGGCGAGGAGCTGGTGGAGCTGCCGGTCATCAACCGCGCCACGCTGACCCAGACGCTCGAGCACGACATGCCGCCCAACTACGAGGCCATCGAGCGACAGCACATCCCGATGGCGCCGCCGGAGCTGCGGCGCGACTTCACCAGCCTGGTGGAGGTCGGCTACTCGACACGGCAGGCGATCGACGAGGGCAGCCGCTGCCT
>JALYXZ010000124.1 GCA_030946825.1 Chloroflexota bacterium
TGGGACCGCGCCTCGACGAGCTTCCACCAGTCGGCCACGTTCGTTTCGATCGTCCGGCGCCAGTCTCCTCCACTCCTGCGGGTGAGAAGCGGAATCAGCGCTCGCAGCGTCTCGCGACTGTCCCCGATGAGGTTGACCTCCATCGGGTAGCGGAGCCCGATCAGGCGTGCGTCGATGTCGATCTGGACGCCGCGCGCCTGGCCCTCCTTCGGCAGGAACTCGGAATACGGGAAGCTGGATCCGATCATCAGCAGGGTGTCGCAGTCGCTCATCATGTCCCAGCTGGGCTTGGTTCCAAGCAGGCCGATTGAGCCGGTGACATGCGGTAGGTCGTTGGGAACCACGGCTTTGCCCAGCAGCGCGTACGCAATTCCGGCCCGCGTGACGTCGGCGACGGCTAGGACTTCGTCAGTAGCATCGAGTGCGCCCTGGCCCACGAGGATGGCAACCTTCTCGCCGGCATTGATGGCTGCGGCGGCTGCCCGGAGTTGGGCGGCTTCCGGCACGAGACGAGGGCGCTCATAGCCGATTCCTGAATGGATCGAGCCGTGCTTCCGGGGCGGAGTTTCCACCGCCTCGAGCGTCTGGACGTCGTTGGGGACGATGATGCAAGTGACCGTCCGCTCGGCGAGGGCAATTCGGACGGCGCGGTCCACGATGTGACGCACCTGCGCCGGAACCATGATCGTCTCGACGAACTCGCGCGCCACGTCCTTGAACAGAACGCCCAAGTCGACCTCCTGCTGGTAGGCGCCGCCCAGTCCCATCCGCGCCTGCTGACCCACGATCGCCAGCACGGGCTGGTGGTCCATCCGTGCGTCGTACAGGCCGTTGAGCAGGTGGATGGCCCCTGGTCCGGAAGTCGCAAGGCAGACCCCCAAGCGACCTGTCCACTTCGCGTGGCCGCATGCCATGAACGCCGCGAGCTCTTCGTGGCGGGCCTGGATGAACGGCGGTTCGTTGCCACGCCGGTTGAGCGCCCCGATGATGCCGTTGATGCCATCACCCGGAAATCCGTAGATCCGGTCAACCCCCCACGCAACGAGGCGGTCGATCAAGAAATCTGAGACATCCACGGTCACGACCAGACGTGTATTGGCGTGTAGGTTGCCGAAAGTTCGCGGCGTGAGGCTCGCCACAGGGAGTCGAACCGTCGACCCCCGCTGAGTGTACCAGCCTCTGGACATTGCGAAGAGGGCCCTTATCCCAGATGACCTGGGACGCGATCTCGAAGCCCGATCCCCAGCAGCCATGCCGCGACCCGCCCTGCGTAGAGGCCCGCGCGCCAGACGTAGCCGACCTCGAGGGAAGGGACGAAAGCGTACGCCTCGGACCAATCCACCCGGCCGAGCGTGCTCCACAAGCGTCGTGCGCGGGCGATCGTCCCCTGGGTGTCGTGCCTGAGCTCGGGCTCGACCTCGTCATCGGGGCAGATGGTAGGCGAGGCGTAGGATGGTGGCGATGGTTCGTCCTTGCCGCCATCGGCTTCGCGCCGCGGGTCCGCTGGCCGTGGCGGCTTCCCTGGCCGCCTGTACCCTATCGCCTGCAACCGTCGAGGCCGGGCGCGTCCAAGGCCTCTACAACCTGTTCCTCATTGCGGCCGCGATCGTCTTCGTGGTCGTCGCCGGGCTCATCGGCTGGAACATCGTCCGCTACCGTGCGCGAGGCGACACGAGCCTCCCGGTCCAGACGCGGACGCATGTCGTTCTGGAGCTGATCTGGTGGGCGCTACCGACGATCCTGGTCATCGGCCTGTTCGCCGTCAGCGCCAGCGTGCTGAACGCGAACGACGCCCGGAACGCAGCCTCGCCGCTGCAGGTGAAGGTCGAGGCCTTCCAGTGGGCATGGCGCTTCACCTATCTCGACTCGGGCATCGTGCTCACCGGGCTTCCCGGCTCACCGCCGCAGCTGGTCCTGCCGATCGGCGAGCCGATCGACTTCGAGATCGTCTCCGACGACGTCGCCCACTCGTTCTTCATCCCGAGCTTCCTTGTCAAGCGGGACGCGATTCCGGGGATCGACAACCACCTGCAGCTGACGATCGACCAGGCCGGCACCTATACCGGGCAGTGCGCGGAGTTCTGCGGCCTGCTCCACGACCAGATGCGTTTCTCCGTGCGGGCCGTCCCGGCCGCCGACTTCCAGTCGTGGCTTGCGACTCAGCGGGAGAAGGCGCCATGACCACCGCCGAACTCGAGCGGCCCGCGCTGCCCGCGGCGCCCGCGCGGCCCGGTCTCGTCGACTACCTGACGACCACCGACCACAAGCAGCTCGGGATCCTGTACGTCTTCACCGGCCTCGGCTTCTTCCTGGTGTCGGGCGCCCTGGCGATGCTCATGCGTGGGGAGCTGACCTTCCCGGGCCTCCAGTTCATGGACGAGGCCACCTACAACCAGCTCTTCACCATGCACGGCACCGGGATGATCTTCTTCTTCGCGGCACCGGTCGCCATCGGCCTGGCCAACTACTTCATCCCGCTCCAGATCGGTGCCCCCGATGTCGCCTTTCCGCGCCTCAACGCGCTGACCTACTGGCTCTTCCTGGCCGGAGGCCTGATCGCCTTCTCCGGGTTCTTCGTGGGTGGCGCGGCGGCGTTCGGCTGGACCGGCTACGCACCGCTCTCGGAGGTCATCTTCTCCCCCAACACCGGCTCGAACCTGTGGATCATCGGCCTGCTCTTCGCCGGAACTTCGGGGATCCTGGGTGCGATCAACTTCGTGGCCACCATCTTCGCCCTGCGGGCTCCGGGCATGACCATGTTCCGGATGTCGATCTTCACCTGGAACATGCTCGTCACCAGCCTGCTCATGATGCTCACCTTCCCGGTGCTGACCAGCGCGCTGGCGATGCTCTTCATCGACCGCACCCTGGGCGGGCACTTCTTCGACCCCGCGGCCGGCGGCTCGGCGATCCTGTGGCAGCACCTGTTCTGGTTCTTCGGGCACCCGGAGGTCTACATCCTCATCCTGCCCTTCTTCGGGATCGTCACCGAGATCATCCCGGTCTTCTCGCGCAAGCCGATCTTCGGCTACCGCGGCTTCGTCTTCGCGACGATGCTGATCGGGGTGCTCAGCTACTCGGTCTGGGCGCACCACATGTTCGCTACCGGCGTGGTCGACAACCTGTTCTTCGCGATCACCTCGCTAATGATCGCCATCCCCACCGGGGTGAAGTTCTTCAACTGGATCGCGACCATGTGGCGCGGCCGGCTGAGCTTCCAGACGCCGATGCTGTTCTGCATCGGCTTCCTCTTCATGTTCCTGGTGGGCGGCCTGACTGGACCCTTCCTCGCCTCGCCGGCGATCGATTACGACGTCACCGACACCTACTTCGTGGTCGCCCATTTCCACTACGTGCTGTTCGGGGGCTCGGTCTTCGCGGCCTTTGCCGGCTTCTACTTCTGGCTCCCGAAGATGACGGGCAGGATGCTCGACGAGCGGCTGGGGGTCGTGCACTTCTGGCTCGTGCTGGTCGGGATGAACCTGACCTTCTTCCCGATGCACATCCTCGGCCTGGCGGGAATGCCGCGGCGGATCGCCGACTACCCGGCCAGCGAAACTGGCTGGACGATCCTGAACGTGATCATCACCGGCGGGAGCGTGATCCTGGCGCTCGGCATCCTCGTCTTCGCCTGGAACGTGGTGCGGTCGATCTTCCTCGGGCGCGGCGTGGTCGCGGCGGGCGACCCGTGGGGCGGCTACTCGCTCGAATGGGCGACCAGCTCACCGCCGCCGCACCACAACTTCACCCGCCTGCCACCGATCCGCTCGGAGCGCCCGGTCTTCGACGATCGCCTCGCCTCTGCCCAGGCTCGCGTCTCGGCTGAGCTGGCAGACACCGGCCGCACGGAGGCCACGGGGGATGGCTGAGGAGCTGCGCTTCTTCCTGCGCCCGGCCGCGTACTCGGCGGTGATCGGGATCGCATATTGGTTCGCCAGCTACGAGGTGGCGGGGAGCGTGATGCTCGCCTTCGTCGTGTTCGCCACCGGGCTGATCGTGGGTATCTTCTTCTTCGCCGTCCGCGCCACGCGCGGCGAGCTCGACCCTCACTCCCGGGGGCCGATCCTGCGCGCCGGGATGGCCATCGCCCGAGTGGTGGGCTTCACCGAGCCGCAGGGCACGGCCGACGAGCAGCCGATCGCGGCGGGGCTGGAACCCCTTCCACCGGCGAGCTCCTGGCCGCTGGTGGCGGGCGGGGCGGCCACCATGCTCGGCCTCGGGCTGGTCTACGGGCCCTGGCTCAGCCTGCCCGGGATCGTCGTCGCCGGCTTCGCGATCTGGGGCTGGCTGACCCAGATGGATGCCCCGCGCTGACCGGCCTGCCCGGCCGGGATGCTGGGGTGATGCTCTGCAACATCGAGTGCCACAGCGCCCTGGCTGGAGACCTGGACGGCGCTCGCCGGCTGTGGACCGATGCGTTCCAGCTTCGGCCCGACATCGTGGCTTTCGCCCCGAACGATCCTGACCTGGTCGCCCTGCACGGGGAGCTCGCACAGCTCGCGGAGGGCTAGTCGCCCTCGGCCGCATCATTCAGGGCCGACCTCCTCGAATCCTCCCTCCTCGGTTCGGCGTATCCGGATGGCCGGACCCCGCTCCATTGGGTGCTTTTGGGTGCGCCGCAGCTCGCTGCAGATCCGGTACGTGATCCCAAAGCCGAGCAGGGGAACGGCCACGACCGCTACCCGCAGGATCTCGGTCGTGGCCTCGACCGGCACGCCAAAGACGATGGCGATCACGTCGTTGCCGCCGGCGAGGGTGAGGAAGACGAAGACGAGCAGTCCGGCGACGCCGAAGGCGGTGCGCAGCGGGTTGCCGCGCGGACCGTCGAGCAGCTGGTGCTCGGCGGTGTCGTGCCGGACGCGTGCCTCGAGGAAGGGCCAGATCGTCATGATCCCGAAGGCGATGCCGGGCAGCAGGACTCCGGGGATGAACGGCGACGGGATGGTGATGCCCAAGACCGTGATCTCGATCGGCGGGAAGAGGCGCAGCGCCCCGTCGATCCAGCCGACGTACCAGTCCGGCTGGGCGGGAGCGCTGACCGTGGTGGCGTCGAACGGGCCGTAGGCCCAGATCGGGTTGATCTGCACCAGGCCACCCATCAGGGCCAGCACCGCCGCGGTCAGGATCGCGAGCCCCGTCGACTTGAAGACCTGGGTCGGCCAGAAGCTCCGGCCGACGACGTTATGTTCGGTCGCACCGGGGATGGCGTACTGCGAGTGCTTCTGGCGCCAGAGGATGGCGAGGTGGACGAGGACCCCGCCAATCAGCAGCGCCGGCAGCAGCATGACGTGGAAGACAAAGAGGCGGCTCACGATCTCGGCGGTCGGGAACTCGCCGCCAAAGACGAGGAAGGCGAGATACGGACCGATGAACGGGATCGCGATCACGACGGAATAGATCACCCGCAACCCCGTGCCGGAGAGGAGGTCGTCCGGGAGCGAGTAGCCGGTGATCCCCATCGCCAGGGCCAGCAACAGGAGTCCGATGCCGACCAGCCAGTTGATCTCGCGTGGCTTGCGGAAGGCGCCGGTGAGGAAGACCCGCAGCAGATGGGCGACGATGGCGGCCACGAAGACGAGTGCCGCCCAGTGGTGGATCTGGCGCATCACCAGGCCGGCGCGCACCTCGAAGCTCAGTCGCATGACCGAGTTGAAGGCCGCCGAGACCTGCTGGCCCTGGAGCGGCTGCCACGGCCCCGCGTAGGTCACCTGGGTCGCGTCGGGGACGTAGAAGAGCGTGAGGAAGACCCCGGTCAGAACGAGCACCACGAGACAGAAGAGCGCCACCTCGCCGAGCAGGAACGACCAGTGGTCGGGAAAGATCTTGCGCAGCCCGGAGCGCGCCCACGAGGCGGTTCCCAGCCGGTCGTCGATCCAGCCCAGCATCGGCCTACGACCCCGCCGGCGGCGAGTGGGTCATGTCCCAGAAGCCGGGGCCAATCGGCTCTGGGAAGTCGCCGAGCGCGACGAGGTTGCCCTGCGGATCGAGCTGCATCGGCAGCTGGGGGAGCGGCCGCGCGGCCGGCCCGAAGACCGGCTGCGCCCCTCGCAGCACATCGAAGGTCGACTGGTGGCACGGACACAGGAGCTGGTGCTCCCGCGCGTCGTAGAGGCCGACCGGGCACCCGGCATGGGTGCACACCTTCGAGTAGGCGATGCACCCGTCCGGCGCCCAGGCCGCCCGCCCGTCCGGCAGCTCGAGATCCGAGGGCTGCACCTTGATCAGCAGCGTCTGGCTGTCCGCGCGGCCAACGAACCCCTCCGGGAAGACGGTCGCGACGCTGTCAAGCGCCAGGGCGGAGGGACGCACCGGCTGGCCGTTGGTGTCGACCACCCGAATCCCCCGCCGCCAGGCGGTGCGGAACAGGTCGCTGCCCGGCTGCGGGCCCAACGAGAAGACGGGCAACACCAGGGCCGCCGTGAGCACCCCCCCGGCCCCGGCGAGCAGACGGACCAGGAAACGACGGCGGCTGATCTGCTCCGGGTCGAGCGCCTCACGGGCGACCGACCGCTGCTCTGCGCTGGAGGCCAGCGAATGGCGCTCCTCAACCTCCACCCGGTTGTCGAGCAGGCCATTGGCCCAGATGACGACCGCGGTGCCGAGACCACCCAGCGCGACGGCCAGGCCGATGCCTTCCAGCTGGGCGTTGCCACCGGCAACGTAGATGCCGATGAGTACCGCCGAGGCGAGCATCGACACGACCAGCGCGAGGGTGACGCCACGTTGAGGGGTCATCCCGGCCTGCGTCTCCAGTCGTGAGCGATGAGGACGACGATCACCAGCAGGAGGCCCAGTCCCAGGACCCAGGCGACGAAGCCTTCCGGCACGGGCCCGACGCCCCCGATCGAGAATCCTCCAGGGTGGTCCGGTGTCTGCAAGAACGCGACATACGAGACGAGCGCGTTGCGGTCGGCGTCCGACAGGCCGCTGAAGACCGGCATCTGGCCGGGGCCGATGAGCAGCGCCTCCGCGACCTCGACGGGGGTCGCCTGGTCGAGCGGTGGCGCCAGAGCGCCGCCGCCCACCGCTCCGCCGTTGGCCGTGGCGCCGTGGCACGCGGCGCAGTTGTTGATGAAGAGCGTCTGGCCGCTCGAGACGGTGGCCCGGTCGACGATCGGTGAAGGGATGGCCGGACCCTGGCCCAGGGTGCTGACGAAGGCGTCGAGGTTCTCGATGGTCGTTACATCGAAGGCTGGCGGCTTGCGGACCGCCTGGGTTCCGGGCGTGGCGGTGAACGGCATGCGCCCGGTCCGCAGCTGGAAATCGGCCGCCGCGGCTCCGACACCGAGGAGGCTTGAGCCATTGGTCGTGCCTTCGCCATCGGCTCCGTGACAGCTCGCGCAGCGTGCGGCGTAGACCTGCTGACCGGCGTTGGCATCCCCCCGCACAGGCATCGGACTGCCGTTCGCAGACCGCGAAGCAGAGGATCCCCCGGGCACAGCGAACGCCATGAGGATGAACGCGAGGAGCACGCCGGCGAGCACCAGCGCCAGCGCAGAAAGTCTCTGCATCGGTCTGCTCATGATAGCCGGGCCCTCAGCCGGTGGAAGCCAATCGCCAGGGCGAAGGCCGGTTGAGTCCCACGGCGGTGCTCGCGCTTTTCTGTATCTCTGTGAGAGAGTAGAATCCTCTGACTGGAACGTAGGTCGGCAAGCGACCCTAGAGCCGCGACGGCTGCGCTGTGACAAGGCCGGGTGTCCTGGGGGATGCCCGGTCTCGGTTGTCTAAGGCCGCGAGCTCCTGAAGCACCAGTGGCATATGTAGCTGGGGCAAACTCACGGACGCATCTGTCGCCCAGCGAGTCACCCGCCGCCATGCTCACGGGCCGACCCGCTCGCCATGACGCAGGACCTCGACCAGATGGTCCACGCCAACAAGGAGCAACGCGAATGGCCAGATGACCACGAAGGCGATGATGCCAAGGTATTCCCGGATGCTACTCCGGACACCGCGGTGCGTGCGCGTCCGGCCGCGCCTGTCGTCGGCCGTGCCGTAATAGACATCGATGGACCACTCCCGAGAGATGACGGACGGTCACGGCCCCGCCGGTGCCTGGACTACAGACTGGCGCGATGAACGGGCACGTCCCGTGCGTTCCGGTCGAGGTCACGCTCTCGAGCAGGCAGGGTCCCGAAGACCGGTGACGTTGCGCCACGGGTCTCAAACCGCCCCAGGAGCGTAACGTCGTCATCCGATCGGCGGCCAATTCAGCCACCATCCCGAGCTCAGGAGGTCCTAGCACATGACTCTCGACCAGACCACGGCCGATCACGACGACGCACAGAAACCGCCCACGCTCAGCAGGCTGCGCGACAACGCCAAGACCGTCTCGAGCTCCGACGAGGATGTTCGGGGGCGAATGGTCAAGGACAAGCATGGCCAGGACCTTGGCAAGATCGAGGGCCTGATGATCGACGACGTTGAACGCAAGGTCCGCTTCATGGAGGTCGGAACCGGCGGCTTCTTGGGCTTTGGCGAACGGAAATCCTTCATCCCGGTCGAGACCATCACGCGGATCACCGCTGACGAGGTGCACATCGATCGGACTCGAGAGCACGTGGCGGGCGCACCGCCATACGACCCGGCCGTCGTCACCGAGGATGCGCGCTACTTCTTCGGTCTCTACCCGTACTACGGGTACGCGGGATACGAGGGGTTCTTCCCGACCACCACGGGCTATCCCTACACGGTGGACGGCAAGACTCCCACCGGGGACTGACCACTCCACCCGATCAGGCGATCTGCCCTTGGCAACCTGCCGAGTCAGAACGACCGTCCGCGCGTCACCGCCACGCTAAGGAAGGGGACCAGCATGCAGATCGGATTGGTGGGCCTGGGCAGGATGGGCTCCGGCATGTCGCGCCGCTGGCTGGCAGCGGGCCACTCCGTGGTCGGGTACGCCCGTCATGCAGAGACGGTGGACGGGCTGCTGGCCGACAAGGCGATCTCGGCTGGCGCCACCTCCCTGAAGGACTTCGTCGGCCAGCTCGTCACGCCGAGGGTCGTTTGGCTGATGATGCCGGCCGCCTCCGTTGATGCCACGCTCGTCGAGCTGATGCCGCTCCTCGGACACGACGACGTGGTCGTTGACGGCGGCAACTCCTCCTATGTCGATGACATCCGCCGCGCCCAGACGCTCGCGGACCGGGGGCTTCAGTACGTCGACTGCGGGACCAGCGGCGGGGTGGCCGGCCTGGAGCGCGGCTACTGCTTGATGATCGGCGGACCGGTCGAGGCCGTGCAGCGCCTCGATCCGATCTTCCGCGCCCTGGCGCCGGGGGTGGACGCCGCGCCACGGACGCCGGGCCGGACGGGCGACCCGACCACCGCCGAGAACGGCTACCTGCATTGCGGCCCGAGCGGTGCCGGGCACTTCGTGAAGATGGTGCACAACGGCATCGAGTACGGCCTGATGGCCGCGTATGCCGAGGGCCTGAACATCCTCAAGCACGCCGACGCAGGCCTGCAGCAGCGTGAGGTGAGCGCCGAGATCACGCCCCTGCGCGACCCGCAGCTGTACCAGTATCAGCTCGACATCCCGGCCGTGACCGAGGTCTGGCGGCGGGGCAGCGTGGTTGCCTCTTGGCTGCTGGACCTGGCGGCGGCAGCGTTCCAGAGCAACGGTGACCTCTCCGATTTCGAGGGCCGCGTCTCCGACTCGGGTGAAGGCCGCTGGACCAGCATCGCCGCCATCGACGTCGGTGCCCCGGCACCGGTCCTGACGACGGCACTCTACGAACGCTTCACCTCGCGAGGCGAGGCCGACTTCGCCGACCGGGTCCTGTCGGCCATGCGGCTTGGCTTCGGTGGTCACGAGGAGGCGAAGGGCTAGCGGATGGCGTCCGTGCCGCCCGGCGATCGAGCCGCTCCGCCATCGGGCACTCGCTCCGATGCGTTCGTCTTCTTCGGGGCGACCGGTGACCTTGCCCACAAGCAGATCTTCCCGGCCCTCGCCCGCCTGATCCAGGACGCGAACTGGGACCTCCCGATCATCGGGGTCGCCCGCCACGGC
>JALYXZ010000175.1 GCA_030946825.1 Chloroflexota bacterium
GCTACGAGGTGGCCGGCAGCGTCCTGCTGGCGTTCGTCGTCTTGGCCGCGAGTTCCGTGGTGGGCGTCGGCCTGATGCTAGCGCGCAGCGCGGCCAGCGAGATCGTTCCCAGGCGCGGAGACGGGGCGGGTGCGCGGCTCATCGGCGTCGCGACCCGTGTCGTCGGGTTCAGCGAGCCGCGGTCACCGGCGCTCAACCAGCCGCTCGAGGCGCGACCGCAGCCGTTCCCGCGGTCCAGTATCTGGCCGCTGGTGGCCGGCTTCGCAGCCCTGCTCGCGGGGCTGGGCCTGGTCTACGGCCCGTGGCTGCTGCTCCCCGGAATCGCGGTCGGCGCGCTGGCCGGGTGGGGCTGGCTCACCCAGATGGACAGGCCGTAGGCTCACTCGGCGCGGGGGTCACGCGCGGACGCGCGGCGGTCGCGCGGCGATCTACTCGAACGCCGGCATCGCCCCGCGCTGCTCGGCCTGCCCCGGCACCTGTCGGCGCAGCGGAAGCTCATGCAGGAGCAGGGTCGAGATGACGGCAAGCGCCATCGCGCCCACGCCCAGCCACAGCGCGTTCGCCAAGGCGATGCTGAACGCCTCGTGGAAGGCGGTGGCGAACGCGGCGCGGAACTGCGGCGGCACCTGCGACAGCGTCCCCGCGGCTCCGGAGCCGACCTGGGTCAGCGCCCCCGGATCAAAGCCGGCGGGAGCCGCAACCGGCACGAACCCGGAGGGCAGACCGTTGGCCATCAGCTGCTGACGGATCAGGTCCCAGTTCAGGTTGCCACGGAACAGGGTGAAGCCGAGGGTCAGGCCCACGGTTCCGCCGATCTGGCGGAAGAGGGTCAGGTCGGCGGTCGCCGCCCCAAGCTTGGAGAAGGGCACCGCGTTCTGGACGATGATGGTGAAGACCGCCATCGTGGGGCCGATCCCGATGCCCATCATGAACATCCAGGTCCACAGCAGCGGCACGGGCGTTTCGGCACGCACGTTGGTGAGCAGCAGCAGCCCGATCGCGGCCACCAGCAGCGAGGCGCTGGTCAGCCACTTGTAGCGGCCGGTGCGGCTCACCACCTGCCCCGCCACGATCGAGCTGCCGATCAGCCCGAAGAGGAATGGCAGCAGGTCATATCCCGAGGCGGTGGCGCTGGCGCCCTTCACCACCTGGAACCAGAGTGGCAGGAAGATCACCGCGCTGAAGAAGCCGAACATGGCAAGGAAGACCGAGACCATCGAGACCGCAAAGGTCCGAATGCGGAACAGATCGAGGGGGATCATCGGCTCGCGCGCGCGGGACTCGACCCAGATGAACACCACCCCGAAGGCGAAGCCAACCAGCAGCAGCCCCCAGACCCGCGGGTCGGACCAGTTGCCGCTCTGCGCGTTGGTCAGACCGATGAGGATCGGGACCACTCCCGCGCTGAAGGTGGCCACTCCCAGCCAGTCGATTGCGGGCCTCGGACCCGGGCGCCGCACGGAGGGAAGCAGTCGCCAGATCACGGTCAGCGCCAGCAAGCCGATCGGAAGGTTGACGTAGAAGACCCAGTGCCAGCTGAACGTATCGGTCAGGAAGCCGCCCAGGCCCGGCCCGACCAGGAAGGCGACGCCGAAGACGGCGCCAAACAGGCCCTGGTACTTGCCGCGCTCGGCGGGGCTGAAGAGATCGCCGATGACCGCCAGGCTGATCGGAAACAGCGCCCCGGCACCGAGTCCCTGGATCGCGCGGAACAGGATCAGCTGCCACATCGTCTGCGACAGGCCCGAGAGCGCGGAGCCGACCAGGAACAGGCCGATGCCCGCCATCAGCATCGGTCTTCGGCCGTAGAGGTCGGAGAGTTTGCCGTAGATCGGGACCGTGACGGTGCTGGTCAGCAGATAGGCGGTCACCACCCAGGTGTAGTAGTCGGCGCCGCGCAGGTCGGTGACGACGCGTGGCAGGATCGGCCCAACGATCGTCTGGTCGAGGGCCGAGAGGAACAGGCCGAGCAGCACCGCAAAGAGGATCTCGAAGCGGGCTCGCCGGGTCACGTGGACCGGCGCGTCATTCTCGATCGTGCTGGCTGCAGCCGGGCTGGCTGACGACATGCGCTCAGTGCTCCTTGACGTTATCGGGATTCGACGCGGTCTCCGCGGCGAACGCGGCGCTGAGGTCGCGAACGGCCTGCAGGAGATTGGCCTGCTGGGCCTCGGTCAGTCGCTGGACGACTGCGCCGAGGCGATCGAGCCGGAGGCGTTCCAGCTCGGCACCGAGCTCGGCGCCGGCCGCCGTCAGCCTGGCGAGCACGACCCGCCGGTCGCTGGGATCGGCGACCCGCTCCACGAGACCTCGTTCGGCCATGCGGTCGACGATGCCGGTCACGCTCGGCAGCGAGACGTCGAGGATCTCCGCCAGCCGGGACATGGAGACCTGGCCCTCGTCCTCGAGCACCGTCACCACCTGGAGGTGAGTGATCGACACGCCCCGTGCATGGCATCGAGCGGCCCACGCGCCGCGCTGGCGGCTCAGAAGGGGCGCGATCTCCTCGATGATGCGTTGGGCGAGTGGGGTGCTGATCAGTCTCATCGGGCTCCCGGCTGAGTACGCTGGGCAACAGTTCAGGTCAGATATAAGGTTAGGTGAACCTGAAGCATAGCATGGTGGCCGGGCCCGCGTCCGCCCGCCACAGGCTGGCGGAGGAGGGTGGTATATCGTCGGGCCGTGCCATATCGTCCGGCCGAGCCAGCCCCCATGCTGACGCCCGGCGACCTGGAGCTGCGGCCCACCGGCGCGGAGCGCAATCCGTGGCTGCGCGAGGCGCTGGCCATCGATCCCGGCATCCCGGCTCCGCCGCTGGACGGCGGCCTGGCGGCCGACGTGGCGATCGTCGGCGGGGGCTACACCGGGCTGTGGACCGCGTATCAGCTGCTCGAGCGCGATCCGAAGCTGCGGATCGTGATTCTGGAACAGGACATCTGCGGCGGAGGCCCGTCCGGGCGGAACGGCGGCTTCGTGAATGCCTGGTGGGATGAGCTGGCGGAGCTGGTCGACCTGTGGGGTCCGGCCGCAGCGCTGGCAGCGGCTCGCGCGGTGGCCGAGTCGGTCGAGGCCATCGGTACCTGGTGCGCGGACAACGGCGTCGACGCACACTACCGGCGCGCGGGGATGCTCCTGGTCAGCACATCATCGCTACAGGACGGCGCGTGGCGGCACGCGGTCGAGGCGGCGGCTCACCTTGACGAGGCGACGCGCTACCGCGAGCTGACACCGCGCGAGGTGGCGGACCGCTGCGCGTCGCCGGTCTTCCGCGGCGGCGCGCTGATGCCGGACGGCGCGACCGTACAGCCGGCCCTGCTGGCGCGCGGTCTGCGCCGCGTGTGCATGGAGCGTGGCGTCACCATCCACGAGGGGACTCGGGTGCGCGCGGTCCGTGGCCGTGGACTGCCGAGCCTGCGGGTCCTCACCGGCGATGGCGAGGTCCGCGCACGGCACGTGGTGCTTGCGGTCAACGCCTGGGGCGCCGGATGGCCCGGGATCCGGGGACGGGTGCTGACCTGGAGCAGCTACATGGTGCGCACCGAGCCGATCCCCGAGCGGCTGGCCGAGCTGCGCTGGACCGGCGGTGAGTCGATCGTCGATGCGCGCTTCAGCGTCCACTATCTGCGTACCACCCGAGACGGCCGGATCGCGTTCGGTGCCGGTGGCGGGGCGCCGGGCTTCGGCGGCCGCATCGGCGGATCCTTCACCGCGGACCTGGGCGCCGCGCGCCGGGCGGCGATCGGGTTTCGCCGCTTCTTCCCGCAGCTTTCGGACGTCCGCCTGACCGATGCGTGGGGCGGGCCGATCGATGTGTCGCCGGACCACCTGCCCCACATCGGGACGCTGGCAGGTGGACGGATCCGGTACGCCGTCGGCTACAGCGGAAACGGGGTCGCCCCTGCGCACCTGCTTGGAAAGGTGCTTGCCGCACTGATCGTGGGCACCGACGAGCCCCTGACCCGGCTCCCCATGGTGCGAACCGCGCGTCGCTTCCCGCCTGAGCCGTTCCGCTACGTCGGCGCGCGAGTGCTGCGGGAGGCGCTCATCAGGCGCGAGGACGGCGAGGAGCTCGGTCACCGACCACCGATCTGGCTCCGTGAGCTGACGCGCCTGCCGCGGCGCCTCGGTTACCGGCTCGGCCCGCGCTGACCTCGGCGCTACTCGGGCCGGTCGACCTCCTCGAAGCCGCCGTCCGGCGTGCGCTGGAGCATCACCCCGGGGTCGCGGCGCAGCGGGTGCAGCTCACCACGCTGCAGCTCGCGGCAGATGCGCCAGGCGATCGCGAAGCCCGCCGCCGGAACGAGGAAGATGGCGATGCGCAGCAGGTTCGTCATCGTCTCGACCGGGACGTTGAGGACCAGCGCCGCGACGTCGTTCCCTGCCGCCACGGTCAACACCACGAAGACGAGCAGCGCGGCGACCCCGATCCCGGTACGCAGCGGATTGTCACGCGGGCGGTCCAGCAGGTTGTGCTCCCGCGCGCCCTCGTGCATGAGCCGGGCCTCGATGAACGGCCACACGGTCATCAGCGTGAACGCGATCCCCGGCAACAGCACGCCGGGGATGAACGGCGACGGAATCGTGACCCCCAGGAACGTGACCTCGATCGGCGGGAAGAGCCGCAGCGCGCCGTCGAGCCAGCCGACGTACCAGTCGGGCTGCGCAGGTGCCGAGACGGTGGTCGGGATGAAAGGCCCGTAGGTCCAGACCGGGTTGATCTGGATCAGGCCGCCCATCACCGCCAGCACGGCGGCGGTCAGGATCATCAGACCGGTCGACTTGAGCACCTGTGACGGCCAGAAGGGTTTGCCCACGACGTTGTGTTCGGTGCGCCCCGGCCCGGGAAACTGCGAATGCTTCTGGATCCACAGCACCGCGAGATGGATTCCGACCCCACCGATCAGCAGCGCCGGCAGCAGCATGACGTGGAAGACGAACAGGCGGCTGATGATCTGGGCCGTCGGAAACTCCCCGCCAAAGACCAGGAAGGCGAGGTACGGACCGATGAGCGGGATGCTGAGCACGACCGAGTACACGATGCGCAGGCCGGTGCCGCTGAGCAGGTCGTCGGGAAGGGAGTAGCCGGTCAGGCCCATCGCCAGCGCCAACAGGAGCAACCCGATGCCGACCAGCCAGTTGATCTCGCGCGGCCGCCGGAAGGCCCCGGTGAAGAAGACGCGCAGCAGGTGGACGACGATCGATGCAACGAAGACCAGTGCCGCCCAGTGGTGAATCTGACGCATCACCAGGCCCGCCTTGACCTCGAAGCTGAGGCGCATGACCGAGTCGTAGGCGGCCGATACCTGCTGGCCCCGCAGCGGCGCGAACGGCCCCTGGTAGGTGAGCGCGGTCGCATCGGGCACATAGAAGAGGGTCAGGAAGACGCCGGTCAGCACCAGCACAACCAGGCAGAAGAGCGCCACCTCGCCCAGGAGGAACGACCAGTGATCGGGGAAGATCTTGCGCAGCCCCGTTCGAGCCCAGGAGGCAGCGCCCAGTCGGTCGTCGATCCAGCCCAGCATCAGCTCGGCCCGGGCTCATGGTGCGTGACGTTCCAGAACGACGGCCCGACCGGCTCCGGGAAGTCGCCGGTCGCCACCAGGTACCCGTCGGGCCCCACCTCCATCGGCAGCTGCGGGAGTGGCCGCGCCGCGGGCCCGAACGTCGGGACTGCGCCGCGCAGCACATCGAACGTCGATTGGTGGCACGGACACAGCAGCGAGTGGTCCCGGGCGCGGTACAGGCCGACAGGACAACCGGCATGGGTGCAGATCTTGGAATACCCGACACAGCCGCTCGGGGCCCAGCCGCCACGCCCATCGGGCAGGTTCAGCAGCTCCGGAGGAACCCGGATCAGGAGCGTCTGGCCATCGGCGCTCCCGACGTGGCCCTCCGGAAAGACGGTGCGCACCGTGTCGACCGCCACGTCGCCGGGGCGTATCGGTTTGCCGGTCTCGTCCACGACGCGCACGCCGCGGCGCCAGGGTGTCTGAAACAGCGCCATCCCCGGCGCCGGCCCCAATGAGAAGGCCGGCAGCAGCAGCGCCGCACCGAGGAATCCGGCGGCACCGGCGAGAAGCCTGATCAGGAATGTCCGGCGCCCAATTCGATCGGTGTCGAGCGCATCTCTGGCAGACCTGCGCGTCTCGCCGGGCGACGGCATCGGGTGGCGGGCCTCTGTCTCGACCGGTGCATCGATCAGCGCCACCGCCCAGATCACGATCGCCACCCCCATGCCGCCGAGCGCAAGCCCGAGCAGCAGTCCTTCCGCCTGGGCGTTACCCCCGACGAAAACGTAGACCACCAGCAGACCGATGGAGGCCAGCACCGAGGCGATCAGCGCGGCGGTGACCGCCCGTTCCCCCTTCATGTCCGTCTCGGATCCCAGTCGTGACCGACCAGGAGGACGATCAGCAGCAGCAGTGAGACGCCGACCAGCCAGGCGACGAAGCCCTCCGGCACCGGGCCGATGCCACCGATCGAGAAGCCCCCCGGGTTCGGCGCGGTGCGCAGGTACTCCACGTAGGTCGCCACCGCGTTGAGGTCCTCGCCGGAGAGCGGGAAGGCCGGCATCTGCCCCGGCGCGGTGAGCATCGCTTCTCCGACCTGCACTGCCGTCGCCATCGACAGCGGCGGAGCGAGCGACCCTCCGCCGACGGCGCCGCCATTCGCGGTCGCGCCGTGACACGGCGCGCAGTTGGCGATGAACAGCTGCTGCCCACGAGGCAGAAGCGAGGGGGCGGTGCTGATCGTTGGAATCGCTGGCCCTTCGCCGAGCGAGGCCACGTACGCCACGAGGGCGCGGATCTGGTCGGGAGTGAAGGCCGGCGGCTTCCGCTTCGCCTGCTGGCCGGCATTCTCGGCAAACGGCATGCGCCCGGTGCTGAGCTGGAAATCGGCGGCGGCCGCGCCGACGCCTGCGAGCGACGGACCATAGGCGCTCCCCTGACCGTTCGCCGCGTGGCACGATGCGCACGACGTCAGGTACAGGGTCCGGCCCGCGGATACCTGGTCTGCCCTCGGGCCGCTGACGTCGGGCTGGGAGCGGGTCCGAGCCGGGGCGGGCTCCGCGCTCAGGGCGAGAAGGCCGGCGACCACCAGCAGCGAGGCCACGAACGCCCAGAGCACGCGCATCGGTTCGTTGATGATAGTTACCCTGCTGGCTGCCGCGAAACGCCTGCCCCCGGAACGACGCGCTCAGCCGGTGGACCGCAGGCGCCAGGCCAGCAGCAACAGCACGATTCCGGCACCCACCATAACCACGCCGCGCGGTCGCGGCGGCGCCTCGGCGGCGAACGTGGATGCGAGAGGAATGACGGCCAGCAGCGCGGCGCCATAGAGGAGATGCAGCGGCTCACGCGGCCGCGCTCCGCCCAGATACAGCGCCGCACCGATGACCACCTGCGATCCTAGCGCGAGGAGCACGAGCCGCTCCACCCACCTCCATCTCGCGGGCAGGCAGAGAAGCGCAGAGGCGCTCTCGAAACCGATGAACAGCACGACCACGATCAGCGCCAGGCTGGCGCCGAAGCCGTGGACCGCGCTCAACGCGGAGGAAAGACGCGGCGCAGTCGGCGGTACGCGTTGGCCATCGGCCCGCGCCGCCCGTGCAGCCAGTCCGGCTCGACAACCGCAGACTCGCTGTCCTCGGCGCCCGCCGCGGCCCATGGCCGAGAGAAGTCGGGGCCGGTCAGAATCGGGTCGGGGGGCGCCCCGGGCGCCCCGTTGTCCTCCGGCGCGCCACCGTCGCTGAGGGGAGCGCGAGACTAGGCGTCATCGGGGGGGGTGCGAACGGCGATCCCGGAGGCGGAGGTTCCGGGGCGCGCCGCACGGGCCGCGGCGGCAGGGCGCGTCGCGAGCTCGGGCTGACTCGCCGCCGGCAGTGACTGCTCACCCTCGATGCCGAGCGCACGCAGTGCGTTCTGCAGCTCGGTCGCCCCGGGAAGCTCGATGGTGGCGTCCTGAGCGGGCGCTTCGGTGACGGCGGGCGCTTCTCCGAGAGCAGGCGGCTCGGTGAGCAGGTTTCGGATCGCCTCGACCTCCTCGCGGTCCCAGCCGTGGGCGTCGGCCAAGCCGGCGAGCTGCGACGGGGTGTCGCCGACCACCGGGTTCGCCGCTGCACGAAGCGACATCGGCGGCGCGGTCCGCCCGGCTGCGCTCTGAGCTGTCGCCGGCTCGGGGCGCCAATTCGGCGTCGCGATCTCGAGCTCGGCCTCGAAATCGTCCGCGTCCTCGTCGTCGTCCCCCAGCCACATCAGCTCGATCTCGTCGCTGCGCGGCGCGCGGGCGGGCCTGGAAGCGGCGGCGGGACGGGTTTCGTCGCTGGAATCGCGCGCCACGGTTACAGGACTATCCGTCTGGGAAGCGCGTGGCCCGAACGCCGCAGGCTGACGCGGCTGATCGGCGGTTTGGTGACCGTCGGCCGGCGTCGCGTCCTCGCTCATCGGCCCTGCGGTGGCAGGCTCCGCTTCGACGAGCTGCTCCACGCCGCCATCCAGGTCCGGCTCCCACGCGTGCTCGATTGCCGCGACCACGGTGTCTGCCTCAGGCCCGCCGTCGAGTCCGCCGCCTGCGGTCTGCTCGACCGGTTGCTCCGCGACAGGTGGGCCGTCCTGCTCAGCGTGGCTGCCCAAGTCGGCGGGGGCTCCTGCGGCGCCCGACTCTGCGACGCTGTCGATGGTCTTCGAGG
>JALYXZ010000237.1 GCA_030946825.1 Chloroflexota bacterium
TTCTGAAGCCGGTCCAGCCGGGAACGCGCGGCCGCGGCTCCCACCAGGTGGCCCTTGCGCTCGAATACGTCGAGGGCCTCGATTACGGCGGCCACTGCATCGGCGGGACGGCCGGCGAGCTCGAGGACCTCGCCGAGGTCGAGCGCCGTGGAGGCCAGCATGTCGAGGTAGTCGGTGGCTCGCGCCTCCTTGGCCGCGGCCTGCGCAAATCGGACCGCGTCGTCGATCTGGCCCAGCCGCGCCAGACACTTGGCGCGAACGCTCTTCCACTTGACCTCAGCGTCGACGTCGCCGGAGAGCGTGGTGCGTTCGGCCTCATCGCTGATCGCGAGCGCCTCTTCGTAACGCCCCTGCCCGTACACGGATTCGGCCAGCTGGCCGAGCATGCTGGAGAGATGGCCCAGATCGCCGATCTGGCGGAGCATGTCGACTCCGTGTCGCAGTTCGCGCTCGGCGGCCTCGTGGCGGCCTTCGAGCATCGAGATCGTGCCGGCGGCTCGCAGCACGCCACTGCCGAACAGAATGTCCAGCCCGAGCTCCTCGGCCGAGGTCCTTGCCTCCTGGAGGACTGACCAGCTGCGTGCGAAGTCGCCGCGCATGGCCGTGACCTCGGCCAGGAGCCTGGCGATCGACGTTCGCATCAGCCGATCGGAGGCGCCCGCTCCGCCGAGTATCTCCTCGAAACGGCGCACGGCCTCGTCGACCGGGGTTGGGCCGAATGCCTCCGCCGATGACCGGCGTTGCGTGGCCTCGGCCTCCCGCCGCGTGTCGCCGGCGCGCCGCGCATCGCGGATGGCGGCGTCGAAGGATTCGACGGCCTGGGCCGCCTCCCCCATCCAGAAGTGGATCAAGCCACGCAGCGTCCGCGCTTCGGCGAGGCCGGCGGCATCCGCCAGCTCGTCGAACTCCAGCTGATCGAACGTCGCGATCGCCGCGTCCACAACCGGGATCGCCTCGCGGTTCGTGGTGAATCGGCCCATGTGCAGGCCCAGGAAGCTCGACCGGACCCCCGCGAGCGCCTCGGTCCGCTTGTCGCCGTTCGCCCGGGCCTGTTCGATCACCGCCGTGAGGACCTCATCGGCCTTCCGCCAGTCTCCGGTCTCGGTCAGCACCGCCCCAAGATTCGCCAAGAGTTCCGCGCGAATTGGGTCGTCCGCGGGGACGAGGTCGACCGCGCGACTGTACAGGCTGGCCGCCGCCGGCATGTCGCCGCGGGCATGCGCGCGTCCGGCGGCCGCCGCGAGCCGACCCGCTGCGCGGACCGCGGTCGCTCTGTCGCGATCATCGACGCTCCCGAGCTCTCGTCGGTATCGAAACGCCTGCTCGAGGTGATAGCCGATGATCTCCTCGTACTCGGCGATCCGATCCGCGGCCGCCCGCTCCAGCCAGTCGGCGAAGCGCTCGTGCAGCTCGGCGCGTTCCGCTTTCGGGAGCGCCTGGTACGCGGCGTCGCGGATCAGCAGATGCCGGAACTTGAAGGCGTCGCCGCGCGTGATCTCCGGCCGCTCAGGACGGACCAGCTCTTTGCGCACGAGGCCGAGCAGCGATGGCCCAACCTGGTCGCGGTCGGCGTCTCGCGCGAGGGCGCGCACGGCCGCCTCCTCGAAAACACGGCCGACCACGCTTGCCCGCGCAGCGACGTCGCGCTCGGCCTCCGGCAATGAATCGATGCGCGCACCGAGCAGCGCGCGGACGGAGGGCGGTACCGCCACGTCGTCGAGCTTGTTGGTCGCCTGCCAGTCGCCATCGGTCCGCACCAGGCGGCCTTCGTCGACCAGCATTCCGAGCATCTCCTCGACATACAGTGGGTTGCCCTCCGCGGCCTCGAGGATGCGTGCGCGCAGCCGTGGCGGCAGGGCGGCCCCGCCCGGCAACCTTCCCAGCAACTCGACGCACGCCGTGGTGGCGAGCGGCTCGACGTACAGGATCTGCGAGTTCGGTCGGCCGCCGGCCCATCCCGGCCGGCTCTCAAGCAGCTCGGGGCGAGCTGAGCACACGATCAGCATCGGCGCATCTGCGGCGAGGTCGGTGACGTGCTCGAGCAGGTCGAGAAGGGTCGGCTCCGCCCAATGGATGTCCTCCACCAGGATGACAAGCGGCTCGCGCCCCGCGAGGCGCTCGAGAAGCTTGCGCGTTGCCCAGAAGATCTCCTCCTGTGGGGCCGATTCGCTCTCCAGACCGATGGCGCTCGCGACCCGACGAGCGATGAGCTGTGCGTCCATGCCTTCGCCCACCAGCGCGCGAAGCCGGGTGAAGGCCTGCTCTCCGTCGTCGTCTTCCTCCGTTCCCGCCGCGTCGTGCACGATCTCGCGGATGGGCCAGTAGGTGATCCCGTCGCCATAGGGGAGACAGCGACCGCGGAGCACTCGGGCCTCGCGCGCGGCGGCAAGGAACTCGGCGACCAGGCGGCTCTTGCCGATGCCTGCCGTGCCGACCACGGTGACGATCTGCGGCTCCCGTTCGGCGACGGCCCGCCGGAAGGCGTCATGCAGAGCGGCGAGCTCCCGGCTGCGGCCGACGAGGGGAGCGCCCAGACGCCGCGCCGGAGCCTGCGCGTCGTCGGTCAGCGATAGCAGAGCGAACGCCGCAAGGGGCATCTCCTTGCCCTTGGCCTCGATCGGTGCGACCGGCTCCGCCACGACCGCGTCACGCACCAGTTGGTACGTGGATCGGCCGAGAAGGATCTGAGAGGGGAGCGCGGCCTGTTCCAGCCGGGCCGCGGTGTTGACCGCGTCCCCGGTCGCGAACGTTTCGGCCGACGCCGGATCGCCGGCCACCACCTCACCGGTGTTGATTCCGGTCCGGAAGGCGACGTGCTGGCCCTGCTCGGATTCGATCCGCTCGTTCAGGCTGGTGAGCGCGTCGCGGATCTCGATGGCGGCGCGGACCGCTCGCAGGGCGTCGTCCTCGTGCATCTGGGGAATGCCGAAGACGGCCATCACCGCGTCGCCGACGAACTTCTCGACCATGCCCCCGTGACGCTCGATGATCCGGCGCATCTCGGCGAAGTAGCGTCTCATCAGCGCCCGCAGCGATTCCGGATCGAGCCGCTCGCCCAGCGCGGTGGAGCCGGCCGCGTCGCTGAACAGGACCGTGACGGTCTTGCGCACCTCGCGCGCCCCTGGGGCGCCGCCGACGAGCGGGCTCGCGCAGCTCAGGCAGAACCGCGCCCGTTCCGGATTCTCCTCCCCGCACCTGGGACACCCGATCACCGCGTGAGTGTATGAGGTGCTCTTGATCGCTGGCGGCAGCCAGGGCGTCACCACCCGAACGCGCCACCCATTCGGTATGTGCCGTGGTGCACCAGGCAGACAAACCCCAGCCATCCGCTCGCCGGCGCGGTGATCGACTCGCGCGCAGCGGCTCGGGCGCGATCCATACTCCTCCCGCATGGCACTCCGATCGTTGCTTGGCCCGCTGGCTCGCCGCCTCGCGTTCGTCGGGGTCGCCGATGGGGATACGGACGAGATACGCGCGCAGAAGGCTGGCCTGACGCTCGCGGCGGCATGCATCACGTTCCTGGCCGTCGTCTGGGTCGGGACCTATGCGCTGTTGGGCCTGCTCGCCGCTGCCGTTATCCCGTTCGTCTACCAGGTCGCCTCGGTCGCGAGCCTCGTGGTGTTCGCACGGACGAAGAGCTATCGCTTCTTCCGCTTCAGCCAGGCCTCGATGATGACCCTGCTGCCGTTTCTGCTGCAGCTGACGCTCGGCGGATACGTCAATTCGAGTGCCGTGAGCCTCTGGGCCCTGGTCGCGGCGGTTGGCACGCTCTTCTTCTTCACCGCCGACGATTCGATCCCGTGGTTCGCCGCCTTCCTCGCGCTGACGGTCGCGTCGGGCCTGCTCGAACCGATCGTGGCGCAGAACCCGCCGGCCATCCCGGGGGCCGTTCGCATCGCGTTCTTCGTCCTGAATGTCTGCGGCGTGTCACTGACCGTTTACCTGCTCCTTCAATTCGCGGTTCGGGCCCGAGACGAGGCATTCGCACGCTCCGAGGGTCTGCTCCTCAACGTGCTGCCCAGGACGATCGCGGAGCGACTCAAGCGTGAGCCGGGCGTCATCGCCGAGGTTCACGAAGAGGTGACGGTCCTGTTCGCCGATGTGGTCGACTTCACCCGCTTCACCGAGCGGACGGAGCCTGCGCGTGTCGTCGGCGTCCTCAACGAGGTCTTCAGCGCGTTCGACGCGCTGGCTGCGCGCCACGGGCTCGAGAAGATCAAGACCATCGGTGATGCCTACATGGTCGCGGCCGGGCTGCCCGCGCCGCGCCCCGACCACGCCGAGGCGATGGCCGACATGGCGCTCGACATGATGGCTGCCCTGGATAGCCTGCGGGAGCCATTGGGGATGGAGCTTTCGATCCGGATCGGAATGCATAGCGGGCCAGTCATCGCCGGCGTCATCGGTCGCCACAAGTTCATCTACGACCTGTGGGGCGATACGGTGAACACCGCGAGCCGGATGGAGACACATGGCCTGCCGGGCAGAATCCAGGTCAGCCACTCGGCTTACCTCCTTCTGTGCGATCGGTATGCGTTCGAGGACCGCGGCGAGATCGAGGTGAAGGGAAAGGGGCGCCAGCATGCCTATCTCCTGCTCGGTCGGCAACGAGGCAGTCAGCGCACGTGAGGTCCTCGCGCCTCGACTGGCTGCTCTTCATCCTCCTCGGCTTCTTCTGGGGCAGCAGCTACCTGTTCATCAAGATCGGGGTCGACGCCGGCGTCAAGCCACTCACGCTCGTCACGCTGCGCCTCGCCTTCGGCGCTCTGCTCCTCGGCGGGGTGGTTGCGCTGGCGGGCGAACCCTTCCCGCGAACTCCCCGAACCTATGGTCACCTGGTGGTCATCGCCGTCCTCAGCGTGGCGCTGCCGTTCTCGCTCATCAGCTGGGCCGAGCAGAGCGTCGACTCCACGCTGGCAGCGGT
>JALYXZ010000213.1 GCA_030946825.1 Chloroflexota bacterium
CGCGACCTTGGCCTTGTCACCGCTGACGCATCCCGACGCCGAGCCGGTGAACGCCTTGATCAGCGGTACGACAATCGGTCCCGCGGCACCGGCAGCTGCCTGGTGGATGTGCGCCCCGGTGGCCGCACCGATATTGCTGACATTGAGGGTGAAGCACACCTGGCCGGTGGCGGGATCCAGCTTGACCGTCGCCGACCCAGTGCCGTTCGGCGCACCGGCCGGGGTCTCGGCACTGCCACTCAGGCTCGCGACCAGGGACATCTGGGCCGCAGCCACCAGCGCCGGCAGCGCCAGGACGGCCATGACCGCCGCGCACAGCGCAATCAGGCGGGGAATACGAAACACGGCTCGCACGACACGGAACCTCCAACCTGGCTTGACCGATGTCGACGCGGGCGCGCCGACTCTCAGCCTCTACCTAGGGTCCGCGGCCGGTTACAGACCGAGGGGTCGCCGATCGACTACAGCTGCAGCCGACCCCCAAGGAGCCGGAACACCTCGTCCCCGGACGGACGAAAGGCCCGAATCCGCGGCGGCCGGCGACGACGCCAACCACTGGACTCGGGCCCTCCGCCAACTGGTCGAGGACCTACGTGGGCGGGAGCAGGGCTACCGCCGGATGGCGAGGACCTCCCCTCCACCCACGAACACGCTCTTGTTCGTGACGTAGATCGTGCCGTTGCGGCCCACCGCCACGTCATCCGGAACGGTCAGCTGCCCGGCAGCGATCTCCGTCCGGACGCCGTTACGGACTCGATACAGCGCACCGGTGGTGCTGGTACCGCTGAAGAGCCCGAAGACGCCGCTCTTCACGATCTCGACCACGTACAGGCTGCCATCCGGCCCGAAGTCCAGGCCGGTGATCGAGGTGAAGCCGCCCATGAACAGGGTGCAGGCGCCAGAGCGGGCGGTGGGGCTGCAGGTCACGTTGCGCGCCCAGGGTGCCACGCGCCAGATGCGGGAGGCGCCCGGGGTGAAGGGGAATCCCTTGAGCTCGCCCACGTACCAGTAGCCATCGGGCCCGACCGCGACCGTCGTCGGTACCGCTTCCGCGGGGAGCATCGGCGGCAGGCCCATCTGCGGGGGCAGATGCGACGTCGAGACGACCTGGTTCGGGAATTTGGCGATCATCTGGACGCGGCCGGCCGGTCCGACCATCAGCAACGTGTTGTTGGCCGCATCGGTCACCAGCACGCCGGCATCATCGAGGCCGGCTGCGCCGTATGGGTTCGAGTCCGTCGGGTTCGGCGGGCGGTCGAGGTCGGTGGGATCCGGGTGGGCGTTGACGAAGGCCTGGATGTTGCCGGTGACCTGACCGGTCCGCAGTCGGACGGTGCTGTTGAAACGGGGATCCACGTTCTGCGGTCCACCGCCGATGATCGCCACCGGCGTGCCGTCCTCGGGCAGCGCGATGTTCGTGGGTCCGGTGATCTCGCCCTCGGGCGACTTGGCCGACGGAAGTCCGGCGGCGAAGGTGCTGAGACGGCCCCATCGGTCGATGACGAGGATCTTGCCGGTGGGGGCGTAGCCCATCGGCCCGCCGCGTCCGGCAGCGGCTACGAAGACGCGGCCGTTCTCGTCGACCGCGATGCCGCGCGGGTTGTCGAGTCCTGAGGCCAGCACCGAGACACGCCACGTTGCGCGCGCGGCGGGTGCTGCCGCGGCCGCCGGTGCGACCAGGACCAGCGAGGCGAGCAGGCTTACGAGCGCGCCGAACAGGGGAAGGCGCTGAAGACGCATGGAACATTCCTCCAAGCGACCGGATGGGGCATGAGAGTTCAGGGCTCCATCACGCTGCCCACCGGGGCTCGGTCCGGATTGTCGCACCTGGGGCCGCATTCTCCAAGCGGTTTTTTCGCAGCGGGCGCGGACGGTTCAGTAGCCGGAGCCGCCGTTGCCCTTCTGACAGGCCGCAAGCAGCAGCCCGATCAGCGCAATCGCCGTGGGCGAGAGCCGATGCGCGCCAAGGCGACGCGTGGAGATTCGGGTGAACCGATGCATCACGCCAGCACCTACGAGCCCGGTTACCGGGCGACCGGACTTCGCGGTGCCGCCGATGCCGAAGCCGTCGCCGCGGCCACCGGTCCCGCCGTGGTTGCGGCGGCGAGCATGGCGTGGCGCCGCTCCTCGAGCCAGCCGAGCACGCTGCCCGCCACCTGGGGCCAGGTTTCCGAGCCCATCACCAGCCCGAAGTGGCTCGCCGCGGGGAAGTACTCGTACGTGGCGCCCAGCACGTCGGCGGTGCGGCGCGCCTCGGACGGGTGCACGACATCGTCCTGGCCGGCACCGATCACCAGAACCGGGACCCCGATGCGCGAGGCGTCGAGCTGCACACCCCGCATCCGCTCGCGGCGCGCGCTGCCGCTCTCCCGGGCGCCTTGCAGCATCTCCTGCATCTTGCCCAGGTCGGCCTCGTCCATGTCCGGCATCAGCTCGTGGAGCTTGTCGGCCGGTGCGATCCAGCCCCACCACTCGGCGTCGTAGATGGGCGGAACCGAGCGCAGCTCGTGCTCGACGGGGCGGCGCGGCAGCGCGTCCGCGGGCGGAGAGGGAGCCAGCAGGACGAGGCCCAGAACAGGGTGGCGCTCCGCGTACAGCAGCCCGGCGAGCGCGCCGATACCCCATCCGACGATCACCGGCGGGCGCCCGATCTGCCTGACCGCCACGCCGATATCGGACGCGTAGTCGGCCATCGAGACGGTCGACAGGTCGGCCAGGTCGCTGGTGTAGTGGCCGCGGAAGTTCATGGCGTGCGCCTCCCAGCCGCGCTCCGCGAGGAATGCCGCGAAGCTCGACCACAGCCACGAGCCGGTGAGGGCGCCGTGGACCAGGAGCAGGGGCGGCTTGCGGCTGCGGCGTTCCGGCTGGTGCGTCTCGACGTAAATGCCCTCCGGCTCGATGTAGACCTCGTCGCGCTTGATGGCCTGCACCATTTGGGCTCTCAGTCCTCCAGCGGGTTGAACACCATCCCGGTCAACAGCTTGGGATGGAAATAGGTCGACTTGTGTGGCATCACGTCGCCGGCGTTCGCAATCGCGGCCAGCTGCTCGAGGCGGGTCGGCCGCACCAGGACGGCGCCCTTGACCTCGCCACGCTGCACGCGCTCGATGGCGTCCGGCGCGCTCCTAGTGTAGAGAAGGTCGCGCCCGGCGGCGACGGCGGACTCATCGATTCCCAGCCGATCGCGCAGCAGCGCGGCGTGGAGCACCGCCAGGTCGAGCCGGCGGAACGCGGTGCTCCCCCGCTCCGACCGCATCCGCTCCGCAATGGCGTCCGGTCTGCCGACCAGCAGCCAGCCGCGACCTCCGGGCAGCACCAGCCCAAAGGCCGTGGTGTCATCAGGCGTCGCTTCGAGGCGTGCGGGAAGCTCGTCGAGCGGCATCGGCTGCGCATCGAACAGATCACTGCTGCGCGCCAACGGGGCGGGATCGACGGCACGCAGCAGCCGATGCGTCGGCAGGATCTGGAGCTCCTCCTGCTGCGCGTTGACGAGCACGGCCATCACCCAGTCCGCGGCCAGCGCGCCGACCGGCAGGTCGCGCACCGCGGGGTCGGCCCGCACCTCGGCCTGGTAGGCGACGGCGGTCTCGTACCGATGGTGGCCGTCGGCCACGAACAGCCGCTGACGAGAAAGGTAATTGAGGAGCCGCTGGTCCGGGTCCACCGCGGCCACCTGGTGCAGCAACCCATCCGCGTCGCAGGCCCGCCACTCATCGGTCCATGGCCGCGACATGACGTGTCGGTATCGCTCCGAGCGGTCGAAGTAGAGCACCAGGATCGGGCTCAGCTGGGCCCGGGTGGCCCGCAACAGCCCGAGGCGCTCGGCCTTCGGCCCTGGCATGGTGTGCTCGTGGGGACGCACCTCGCCGCCCCACGGCTCGAGCAGGACGCGGGACAG
>JALYXZ010000232.1 GCA_030946825.1 Chloroflexota bacterium
GTCCATCGGTCTCGGAGCTCGCCGCGCTGGGGGTGCGGCGGGTATCGACTGGCGGAGGCCTGGCGCGTGCCGCCTACGGAGCCCTGATCGCCGGCGCGCGGGAGCTCCAGAGCGCGGGAACCAGCACGTATCTGGACGCGGCCATTCCGGGCCGCGACCTGGACGAGGTTTTCAGATTCCTTCGGTCAGGCTGAGGGGACGGGAACGCGTTCCCGCGTCGGTCTCACGGCGCTCCGGTTTCAGCGGGTCAGTGGACGATCACCGCCAGCTGCGACGCAGCCCCCGTCCCCCGGTGGCGAGGTGCACGACGAGCAGGACGCCCGCTGCTCCGAGAGTGGCGATCAAGATGCTTTGAAGATTGAATCCGTTGACGGAGCCGACGTGAAGCACGTTGGCAGCCACGAATCCACCGAGAATGCCGCCCACGATGCCGAGGACGATCATCATCACGAGCCCCTCTCGGCTGCCGACGATCTTGCTGGCGAGAAAGCCGGCGACGGCGCCGACCGCGATCCAAGCGATCCATCCCATGTTTGCATCCGCTCCTGTTGATTGGGTGCTTGAGTACAGCAGGTCTGCCTGCTATTGTCAACTGTAGTCACACGATTCCACTATAGGCAACTGCCGACAGCAATGAGGCCCACCGTGCCAGCTTCCTCCGGCGCCATGCTCCGACAGGCACGAGCGGTGCGAGCGCTATCCCTGACCGATGCGGCTCGCGCCGCGGGCATCTCGCCGGCCTACTTGAGCAGGCTCGAGAACGACGCAGTCAAGAAGCCCTCCCCACACGTCCTGCATCAGCTGAGCGAAGGGCTGGGGGTGCCCTACGGCGAGCTCATGCGCCTGAGTGGCTATCGGCTGCCGGGTCGGCCGGGGCAACACCCAGCAGAAGGGGCGGCCGCGCTGTTCGCCGATCTCACGGACGATGAGCGGGACGAGCTGCTCGAGTATCTGGCGTGGTACCGGGCTCGCCGGCGCTCACGAGACCGGGCTCGTGCCGGTTGAGCCGCCGCGGCGGGGAAGGCTGTTGCACGCCGGCTGAGCCGGGCGAACCGGTTCAGCGGACCGGCCACCGCTGAAGGACGATCTCCGCGTCGGCGGGATCCATCCGATATCCGCGGACATCCGCGTCCCAGGTGACGAGGTCCCGGCGCGCGACGCGCCGCATCACCTTGTTGGGGCCCGCCACGATGCCGGCGAACGCGGTGCCCGTCCGCTTGCCGTAGCGGGCGGCGAGATTAGCGTCGAGGATCAACGCGGTATCGTGCACCGATAGCTCGGCGACCTCGTGGAGCAGCCGACGGCTGTCGGCGCCACGGATGGCGTTGAGCACCTCGCCGAGTTGGCGCCGCCGCAGATCGGCGTGGTTGGCCTGGTCGTCTTGGGCGGCGACCGATCCATCCGGCTGCCGCCGTGGCCCCATAACCCAGCGCCAGGCGAGGGCTACGAGCGCTTCCTCCGTCTCAGCCTCGAATTCCACTCTAGGCACTTGAAATGTCCTGTACAGCTATGTAACGAATATGGCACGAATATATCACGAGCAGTTTCGTGGTAGACTTCGTCCTCGGCTGCAAGGCTGCGAACCGTCTGATCCTCTGGCCCCTCGAACGACGGAGAGCCATCGGCAAACCGCTTCGTATCGACTTAGCCGCATCGGGGGCAGAGGAGTGAATATGCGTTACGCCAGACTTTCGACATACGACCTGACCAAGGGTAACTTCGCCGAGCTGAGCGGCCTCGCCGAGAAGGGCATCCTGCCGACCTACGCCAAGGTCCCGGGCTTCGTGAACTTCGGGCTCGTCGATACCGGCGACCACAAGGTCGTGTCGATCAGCGTGTGGGAGACGCGCGAGGAGGCCCAGAACTCGGTCAGCATGGCCGCCACCTGGATCCGGGAGAACATCGCGGACCGTATTCGGCTCGTGACCACCTCCATCGGTGAGTTGGCCCTCTTCCACGGTGTGCCCGTCGCCGCCTAACCAACTCGCACAGGCCGCGCTGCGCGGCCGGTCGGGCCTACCCACCGGCCTCTGCGCTCGCCGCCACCACCGACCGCTCCGGCTCGCTGCCGGGGCGGTCGCTGCGTCTCCCCCCGCGCACAGCCCGGACCGCGACACTGCGGGTCCGCGGGCCGCCCGCGGCAAGATGCTTGACTCCCCGCGCGTCGGCGGACGATGCTGCGGTGCTGGAGGCGAAAGATGGCCGTAGGGGCAACTGAGGCGAGGCGCGGCTACGACGCGTTCTACCGCCGCTCGCTCGAGGATCCGGACGGCTTCTGGATGGAGGCCGCCGAGATGATCGGCTGGACGCAGCCGCCCGAGCGCGCTTTCGAGCAGGCCGATGCGCCAACGTTCCGATGGTTTCCGGGGGGCCGCACCAACCTGGCGTTCAACGCCCTCGATCGACACGTGGCCGGCGGCCGAGGCGACCACCTGGCGATCATCGCGCTCGACGAGCGCGGCAACCGGCGGACCCGCACCTACGCGCAGCTGCTGCAGTCGGTCAGCGAAGCGGCCGCGGCGCTGCGCGCCATCGGCGTCGGTCGCGGGGACCGGGTCACGATCTACATGCCGACCTGCCTCGAGGCGATCATCGCCATGCTGGCGATCGTTCGCATCGGCGCCATCCATTCGGTGGTGTTCGCCGGCTTCGGTGCCGGGGCGCTGCGCGACCGGATCGAGGCGAGCGGCTCGCGCGTCGTGATTACCGCCGATCTGACATACCGCAAGGGCAAGGAGATCGACCTGCTCTCGATCGTCCGGGCCGCGCTCGACGAGGGCGCCGGCGGTGTGGAGCACCTCGTCGTGCTGGAGCGAGTCGAGCCGCTGTCGCCGGCGTCCGGCGGTCGCGCCTCGCCGCAGACCATCGGCTGGGACGACTTCACCGCGAAGGGGGCCGGCGGCGACGGCTCCCTGGCCGACACGGGCGCGGACGATCCGGCATTCATCCTCGCGACCTCCGGCACGACCGCCAGGCCGAAGCTTGCCGTCCACCGCCATGGCGGCTACCAGGTCCACATCAGCGCCATGGGTCGCTGGGTATTCGATCTGCGCGCCGACGACGTGTGGTGGTCAAGCTCGGACATCGGCTGGGTCGTCGGTCACGGGTACATCGTCTACGCGCCGCTGATCGCCGGCTGCACCACGATCGCCTACGAAGGTGCGCTCGACGAGCCCGATGCCGACCAGCCGTGGCGGATCATCGAGGCCGAGCGCGTGACGGGGGTCTTCACCTCCCCCACC
>JALYXZ010000036.1 GCA_030946825.1 Chloroflexota bacterium
GCCACCGACCTGCGCTTCGTCCTGACCGATGAGACCCACGAGATCACGGTCCACAGCACCGTGGCGCCGACCAGCTCCTTCCGTGCCGGAGTGGGGGCCGTGGTCGAGGGCAGACTGGGGCGCAACGGCGTCTTCGAGGCGACCCAGGTGCTCGTCAAGCACGACGAGAACTACGTTGCGCCGTCGCCCGGCGCTGTCCCGAGCCACATCGTCGGATCCTGAGCGATGCTGCCGAGCCTCGGGCATGTAGCCGTCGTCATCGGTCTGGCTGCCAGCCTGTACGCGTTCGTCGCGTTCGTCGTCGGCGCCCGTCGATCCGACTCGCGCCTGGTGGAGAGCGGCCGCCTGGCGATGTACGCCACCTGCGGGCTGGCCGCGGTCGCCTCGATCGCGATGGTCGTCTCGCTGCTGACCCACGACTTCTCGATCAGCTACGTGGCGCGCAACAACGCGACCACCACTCCGCCGTTCTACTCGATCATCTCCCTGTGGGCCGCCCTGGAGGGCTCGATCCTGTTCTGGACGCTGCTCGCCACCGGGTACGCCAGCCTGGTGCTGTGGCGCTACCGGGCGCGCCATCCGGTCCTGATGCCGTGGGTCGGCGCGACGCTGGCGGCCATCGGCATGTTCCTGTTCGCGGTCATGACCTGGCCCGGGAACCCGTTCACCCGCATGACCCCGATCCCTGCCGAGGGCAACGGACCGAACGCACTGCTCCAGAACCACCCATTCATGGGGCTGCACCCGCCCCTGCTGTACCTCGGCTACACGGGGCTGGCCATCCCGTTCGCGTTCGGGATCGCGGCGCTCGTCACGCGGCGCAACGACGAGGCGTGGCTGGGCATCGTCCGGCGCTGGACGATGGTGCCCTGGATCTTCCTGACGCTGGGCATCGTCGCCGGCGGCTGGTGGAGCTACGAGGTGCTGGGCTGGGGCGGCTACTGGGGCTGGGACCCGGTCGAGAACGCGGCGCTGCTGCCGTGGCTGACCGCCACCGCGTTCATCCACTCCAGCATGGTCGCCGAGCGCCGAGGATCGCTCCGCATCTGGAGCAGCGTGCTGGTGATCGCGACCTTTGTACTGACCATCCTCGGCACCTTCCTGACCCGCTCCGGCGTCGTCGCCAGCGTCCACTCGTTCACCGCCTCGGCGATCGGGCCGTGGTTCCTGGGCGCGATCCTGGTCGCACTCGGGGTCTCGCTGGCCCTCCTCGTCTGGCGCCTTCCCGATCTGGCCGGCGGCGGCCGGCCGGCGGAGCTCCTCAGCCGTGACTCTGCCTTCCTGTTCAACAACGTCCTCTTCCTGGGGCTGACCTTCGCGGTCCTGTTCGGGACGCTGCTGCCGCTGGGGATCGAGGCCTTCGGAGGCGGCAAGATCAGCGTCGGCGCGCCCTGGTTCAACCGGGTCAACGCCCCGATCTTCGTCGCGCTCCTGTTCCTGATGGGCGTCGGGCCGGCGCTGCCGTGGGGCCGCGCCTCGTGGGCCACGCTGCGCGAGCGGTTCGCGATCCCGCTGCTGGTCGCGGTGGCGGCGCTGGCGGTGGCGTTCGGGCTGGGGATGCGGATGCCGGCGCCGCTGGCGACGCTGGGCCTGGCAATTTTCGTCGGTGGCATCCTGCTCGACGAGCTGGTCAGCGGCGCTCGAGCTCGCGCGCGCGTACGCAGGGAGGCGCCTCCCGTGGCCGCCTGGCGGCTGGCGACCAGGAACCGGCGGCGATACGGCGGCTACGCGGTCCACTGCGGCGTGCTGGTCATGGCGGTGGCGGTCGCTGTCAGTGCAACCCTGTCGAGCGAGACGACGACCACGCTGCGCCCCGGGCAGAGCGTCGACCTGCGCGGCTATCGCCTCACCTATGATCGCCTGGCGGTGGGGCCGCTGCGCGACGATCCGCGGGTGCTCGAGACACGCGCCGAGCTGCGCTACACCGGGACGCAGCAGGGAGCGCTGGCCACGGCCTCGCGCCAGTACCCCAACTCGGTGACCCCCATCGCCACGCCCGCGGTGCGCACCTCGCTCGGGGAGGATCTGTACGTGACCCTGCTCGCCGCCGACCCCGCGAGCGGCTCGGTGACGCTGCACGTGCTCGTCAACCCGTTGGTGGTCTGGATCTGGATCGGCGGCGGGGTGGTGGCGCTCGGCGCGATCTTTGCCATCTGGCCGGATCGCCGGGTGCTACCGATGGCGGCGCCGGCCGGCGCCGACCGGCCGCGTCCGGCACCCCGCCCCGGGACGGCCACCCGTCCGGCGCCCCTGCCGGCCGGATCGGAGGTCGCGCTGGACGCCGCGGTCGGGGAGGCGCCACCATCGGGCGGAGCAACCGTCGATGCGTAGGCTCCGCTGGCTGATCGTGCCGGTCGTGCTGGTGCCGGTGGCGTGGCTCTTCCTGCAGGGGATCGGGCAGGATCCGCGGGCACTCGGCTCCCAGCTGGTCGGCCGGCAGATGCCTACCTTCACGCTGCGAACCATTGACGGCCGGACCGTGTCGAGCGAGAGCCTGCGGGGCCGGCCGGTGGTCCTCAACTTCTGGGCGAGCTGGTGCATCCCCGCGTGCGTCGACGAGCACGCGGTGCTGATCGACGCCGCTCGCCGAGCCGGCGGTCGAGCCCAGTTCGTGGGAGTCCTCTACCAGGACCGGGTCGATGACGCGCTCGGCTTCCTCCAGCGCTACGGCGAGACGCCGTATCCGCACCTCATCGATGACGGTAGCCGGCTGGCGATCGACTTTGGGGTCACCGGACCGCCCGAGACGTACTTCATCGACGCCGCCGGCGTCGTGCGCGCCAAGCAGTTCGGCCCCCTGACCGCCGAGGCGATGCGCGCCAAGCTGGCGACCATCGGCGTGACGGACCGATGAGGCGGCTCGCTGTTCCGATCGCCGCAGGAGCGCTGCTTGCCCTGGCCGCGATGGTGGGTCTGGCCATCCTGCGTCCCGCGCCGGCGCTGACCCGCGCTGAGCAGGCGGCCGCCATCGCCGCGGACCTCAAGTGCCCGGACTGCCAGTCGCTCTCGGTCGCCCAGTCGACCACGCAGGCGTCCGCCGCCATCCGGCGCCAGATCGGGGAGCTGCTCGCCGCGGGTCGCAACCCCAGCGAGGTGCGCCGCTACTTCGTCGATCGCTACGGGGATTGGATCCTCCTCAGCCCGACCTCGCCGCTCGCCTGGATCGTGCCCTTCGTGGCCATCGTCGCCGGCGCGCTCCTGCTTGCGACTTGGCTGTCGGTGGCCGGGCGGCAGGCCCGCACGGCAGCGCTAGCCACCACCCGAGGTGCGGCCGATGGACCGGCATCGGTCATCTCGGAGGCAGCCAGGCGCCGCGTCCGTGACGAGGCGGAGGCGCTCGATGCCTGAGCTGCTGCTGCTGCTCGGGATCGGCATCGTCGTCGCGATCGTGATCGGCGCGCCGCTGCGTGGAGCCGCGCTGCCGGTGGCGCCCGACGGCGAGCGGGATGCGGCGGCGCTCCGGCATCGGATCGCGCTCGACGCCGTGCGCGACGTGGAGGCCGATCATCGTGCCGGGTCGCTCGACGGCCAGGCGTACCTTGCCGAGCGTGCGGCGGCAGAGGAGCGAGCGGCGGCCACGCTCGTGGAGGTCGAGACGGCCGGCCAGCGACGCCCCGCGGTGGCGGGCGACTCCGTTGACCGCGCTGACTCCGCGCAACCAGCACGACGCCATCCATCGGCCGGTCAGCTCGGTGCCGGCATCGGGGTCGCGCTGGCGGCGCTGCTGCTGGTCGGTTACCTGCTGCCGGCGCCGATCTCGCTGGCCAACCCGAGTGTCCAGAACCGCGCCCTGGCCGAGGCAATGGCACGCGAGGCGCAGCGCCAGGCGGCGATCACGTCGGCGCTCAAGGTGCTGAGCGCCGATCCGCGAAATGCAGCCGCGCTCTCACAGCTCGCCGACGCCTACCTGGCCGGCAGCTCGCCGGCGGACCAGCAACGCGGGGCGCTGGCGCTGATCGCACTGATCGGGCTGCACCCCAACGACGCGGCCGCGTACCGGCGGCTGATCACCGCCTACGCCAACAATGGCGACTGGACCGATGCCAGCGCCGCCACCGACTCGCTGGCGAAGATCGCTCCGAGATCGCCGGACGTTCCGTTCTTCCGCGGGCTGATCGCTCTGCGCGGCACCGGGGACCGGCAGGCGGCGATCCGCCAGTTCGACGCCTTCCTCAAAGTCGCGCCGGACGACCCGCGGGCGACGATGATCCGCACGCTGCGCAGCGAGGCGCTAGCGACAGCCGCGCCGAGCCCATCGGTCAGTCCCTAAGGACACCCCTCGGCAACCGATTCCAGGCTTTCGCGCAGCCGCTCGAGCTCATCGGCGGGGATCTTGTCCCAGAAGTGGCGGGCTACCCCGGCCAGGTGGGTGGGGGAGGCGCCGCGAAGGCGCAGGTAGCCGGCATCGGTGAGCTGCGCCCACGCGCCGCGCCGATCCGACTCGCAGCTGATCCGGCGCACCAGCTCCGAGCTCTCCAGTCGGTCGACGACCCGGGTGGCGCCGCTGCGCGAGAGGACCATCCGCTCGGCGATCTCGCTCATCCGCATCCGTCGCTCATCCGCCCTGGCCAGCTGGAGGAGGACCTCGTAGTCAGCCAGTGACATCCCCTGCTCGGCCTGCAGCTCGGCCTCGAGCGCGCGCGCGATCCGCGCATGGGCCATCAGGAACGCCCGCCACGCGGCCATTCGCGCATCGGGTGCTCCCGGCTCGCCCGCCTGGCTACCGGTACGAGGTGGTTGCATCGTCAAATATCCGTGGTATAGTTGCGAAGTCAATCATACATCACCGCCGCTAACTTTCCCCGGAGACACGACCATGACCACGACCTGGAAGATCGATCCCGCCCACTCGAGCATCGGCTTTGCGACCAAGCACATGATGATCACCACCGTGCGCGGCTCGCTGGCCCTCGCCGACGGCAGCCTCGAGTTCGACGAGCACGACCCGACCCGGTCGCGCGTCGAGGTCCAGCTGGACGCTGCCTCCATAGACACCGGTTCGGCGGCGCGTGACAACCACCTGCGATCGGCCGATTTCCTGGAGGCTGACCGCTATCCGCGGATCATCTTCCGAAGCACGGCCATCGAGCCCGCGGGGCGCGGCCGGTTCCGGCTGCACGGCGACCTCACCATCCGCGACGTCACGCGGCCGGTGACGCTCGACACTCGCCTGGAGGGCGTGGTGCCGAACCCGCAGGGAGGACGCCGCGCCGGGTTCAGCGCGACGGCGACCATCAACCGTGACGACTTTGGCCTGACCTGGAACGTTGCCTTGGAGCAGGGCGGCTGGCTGGTGAGCAAGGAGATCAAGGT
>JALYXZ010000060.1 GCA_030946825.1 Chloroflexota bacterium
GGTGACGCCCTGGTAGCTCTCGGAGCTCATCGAGGCGCCGGTGGCCTCCGCGGCGAGGGCCGCAATCCGCGACTCGGCGACCGAGCGATCCTTGACGCCGACCAGCAGGAGGCCGCGCGGCATGGTCGCTGCGCCGCTCAGCGCCCCGGCGTCGAACGCCGTTTGCGCAGCTGCCAGCCGTCCGTCGAACCAGCTCTTGACGTCGGCTGTGTAGGAGTGCTTTCCACCCCCCTGCTTGAAAGCGGCGTCAAGCCATCGGTCGAGGGTGTCCCCCGACAGGGTGTCGCCGGCGGCCTTTGGAAAGTGCCCGAGCAGCGCCTGAAGCTTCGCGCGCTGATCGCCGGGCAAGTCCAGCCGCAGCTCGTAGTACGTGGCCGCGTTCGCCGGCACGTAGCCGAGCGCAGCGTCCATGCCTCCGGCCGACGCGCGGCCGTTCAGCAGGAAGGCACCGACGGTCAGCCCGATTCCGGCCGCCAGGATCGCGACCCCGATCACCGCGGCGGCGAGCCAACGGTTGGGCGGCTGGCCGCGCAGTCGGGCGGTCCCGCGGTCGGTGGGGATGGGTCGCGCGCTCACGTGAATGGCCTCGTTCAGCTCAGGCTCACGAGGATATTGTGCCGGTCGGCGGGCTGGCCATCCCCCGATCGGCCCCCTGCGGTCCCACCCCGATCAGCCGCTCAGTCCGCCCGCGTCGGAGGCAGAGAGCCGCTGCGACAGGTAGACCGGAACCGCCGACAGAACGATGACCGCGACCGCCACGACGTTGACGATCGGCCGCTGGTTCGGCTGGCGAAGGTGGTTGAGGATCCAGATCGGCAGTGTCTCATCGGTGCCGGCCGTGAAGGTGGTGACGATCACCTCGTCGAACGACAGGGCGAACGCGAGGAGCGCTCCGGCCAGGATCGCGGTGCGCAGCACCGGCAACGTCACGTAGCGGAACGTCTGCCAGGTCGTGGCGCCGAGATCGAGCGAGGCCTCCTCGATCGAGCGGGAGGTGCGGCGCAGCCTGGCGAGGATGTTGTTGTAGACGACCACAATGCAGAACGTGGCGTGCCCGACGATGATGGTCAGCAGGCCGAAGCCGATGCCCGCGGTGTTGATCGTGGCGTTCAGGGCCATCCCGGTCACGATCCCCGGCAACGCCAGCGGCAGTACCAGCGCGAACGAGATCGTCTCGCGCCCGAAGAAGCGGAACCGATGGACCGCGAGCGCGGCCAGCGAGCCGAGGAGCAGCGCGATCGCGGTTGCGCCCAGCGCCGCCTCCACCGACAGCAGCAGCGCGTCCCGCACGTCGCCATTGGCCAGCGCATCCCCGAACCAGCGGACGGTATAGCTGCGAATCGGCCACGACTGCCCGCGGTCCGCGTTGAAGGCGAACAGGAAGACGATCGCCAGCGGGATGTAGAGGAAGGCAAGCACACTTCCGGTGGCGAGTCGGAGCCCGAGCCGTCCCATCGGTCAGAGTGCCTCGAACGCGCCGAGACGGCGGGCGACCAGCAGGTAGCCGGCCATGATCACCACCGGGACGATCGCGAACGCGGCGGCGAACGGGATGTTGTTGGCCACTCCCTGGCTGTCGTAGACCACGTTCCCGATGAACTGGCTGTTGGAGATCAGCGTCGGGGTGATGTAGTCGCCGAGGGTCAGCGCGAAGGTGAAGATCGAGCCGGCGGCCAGCGCCGGGAGGGCCAGCGGCAGGATCACGCGGCGCAGGGTGATGCCACCCCGGCCGCCAAGATCCTGGGACGCCTCCAGCAGCGATCGCGGGATCCGCTCCAGGCCGGCATACAGGGGCAGGATCATGTACGGGAGCCAGATGTAGCTGAACACGATCCACATCGAGACATCCGAGTATCCGATCTCGACGTTGGGCAGCCCGATCGCCGAGAGGAACGACTCGACCGGACCATGCGGCTGGAGCATCACCCGCCAGGCGTAGACGCGCACCAGGTAGCTGGACCACAACGGCAACAGCACGGCCATGAACAGCAACGAGCGCGCACGCGGGCCGGCGACGCGAGCCATGTAGAACGCGATCGGAAACGCGAGGAGCGCATCGGTCAGCGTCACCGCGGCTGCGATCCCAACCGTGCGCAACACGATCGTGCGGTACGTCGGATCGCCGAGCAGGATCTGGAAGTTGCGCAGGCTGAAGGTGTGGACCACCGCGGAGGTGAGCGGGTCGAGCAACCAGAACGCCGAGAGGAAGAGAACGCTCAGCGAGCCGAGATAGACGACCAGGAACCAGCCGGTCGGTGGTGCGAGCAGGAGCAGGACCTGCAGCCAGCGGTGGCGGTAGAGCACGCGCGCCGCCCTGCCGGTGCGCCCCGCCGCGCCACCCGTGCTGCTCACCGGCCGACGCTGACCGGTCGGAGACGCCGAATCATCCCCGACCGGCCGTTCACTCCGCGTTCAACCCTTGATCGCGGTCCACTTCTGGGTCCATACCGAGTAGTCGATGCAGGTCTGCCCTCGACTGTCCCCGCAGTCGGCCAGCGGCGTCTTCCAGAAGCTGATCTGGTTGTAGAAGGACTGGTCGTTGACCCGGTACTCGGTGCAGAAGTTCTTCACCGCGTAGGGACCGACGCCCTTGTCGAGCAGCGCGCACGCCTTCGGGTTGGCGGGCGCCTCGCCGAACGACTCGGCGACCTGCGCCTGCACCTGGGGCGTGACCATCCAGGCCATCCACTGGTACATGCAGTTGGGGTGCTTGGCGTGCGCCGACATCATCCAGGTGTCTGCCCAGCCGGTCATCCCCTCGCTGGGCACCGTGGCCTGCACAGGCACGTTCTCGCCCTTCAGCACGTTGACCTGGTACGGCCAGGTGGTGCCGACCACCGTTGCGCCGGACTTGAAGTTGTCGATCTCGTCCGCGTACGCCGCCCAATACTTGCCGATGTTGGGGCGCTGCTCGGTGAGGAGCGCCACGGCGGCATCGAACTGCGGCTGCGTCAGCTCGTAGGGATCGGTGATCCCCAGGTCAGGCCGATGCGCCTTGAGGTAGAGCGCCGCATCGGCGATGTAGATCGGGCTGTCGTAGGCCGTCACCTTGCCCTTGTAGGCAGCCGCCTTGGCAGGATCGAAGACCACGTCCCAGCTGGTCGGCGCGGTCTTCACCACGTCGGTCCGCCACATCAGCTCGTTGCCGCCCCAGCCGTGCGAGACGCCGTAGTGCTTGCCGCCGACCGTGTTGTGCGGCGGCGACTGCAGGAATGGCGCGATGTCGCTCCAATCGGGGATCAGCTGCGGGTTGATCTCGGCCACGTCGCCGTTGGCGATCAGGCGCAGCGTCGCATCACCCGACGCCGAGACGCCGTCGTAGACCGATCCGCCGCCCTGCCGCATGAGGGTCACCATCTCGTCGGAGGTGTTTGCCGGCTTGGAGTTGACCTTGCAGCCGGTCTTCTGCTCGAACGGATGAACCCAGTCGTACTCCTTCTTGTTGGAGCCGTCCTCCGCATAGCCCGCCCAGATGATGATGTTCAGCGACCCCTCTCCCGGACCGATGGCGGTCGGCAGGTTGGAGCCGGGCGCGCCTGAGCCGGATCCGATCGGCGCTCCTGAACGCAGCGCGCCACTTCCGCGGCCGCCCGTGGATGGTGTGGTGCCGCCGCTGCAGGCGACCAGGACCAGAGAGATCACGGCCACCGCCGCGGTGATGCGACCCTTGATCATCGATTCCTCCGTGCCACTGCCCCCTCCTTCGCGCGACCTTCAGCTCGCCTTGAGCGCCAGCACGTGCTCGCGGTTCCAGCTGAGACGCACCTGCCGGCCGCGGGCGGCGAGCGCCTCCATCGAGGACGTCTCGAGATTCTGACGGGTGACGACCAGCTCGCCACCGGCGTCCAGGGCGACGATGTAGCGGGTCTCCGATCCGAGATACACCACGTCGCGGATGCGCCCCAGCGCGGAGCTCTCGCCGGCGGTGTGCATCTCATCCGGGTCCGACAGGCGGATCTTCTCGGGTCGCACCGTGAACGTCCCCTCCCGGCCGACCAGCAGTCGGGCAGCATCGTCGGTCAACAGGTTGGAGGTGCCGACGAAGCCGGCCACGAACGGCGTCGCCGGCCGCTCGTAGATCTCTGCCGGCGAGCCGACCTGCGCGACGCGGCCCAGGTTGAAGACCGCGATCCGGTCGCTCATGGTGAGCGCCTCCTGCTGATCGTGGGTGACGTAGATGAACGTGATCCCCAGGTCGAGCTGGAGTGCCTTGAGGAACAGCTGCATCTCCTCGCGCAGCTTCAGGTCGAGCGCGCCGAGCGGCTCGTCGAGCAGCAGGACACGCGGTCGGTTGACGATCGCGCGCGCGAGCGCCACCCGCTGACGCTGGCCGCCGGAGAGCTCGGCCGGACGCCGCCGCTCGTAGCCTGCCAGGCGGACCATCGACAGCGCGTCTGCCACGCGCCGGCGGCGCTCGTCCTGCGGGACCTTTCGGACCATCAGGCCGTAACCGACGTTCTCACCGACCGACATGTGCGGGAAGAGCGCGTAATCCTGGAACACGGTGTTCACATCGCGGTCATAGGGCGCCACCCGGCTCACGTCGCGGCCATGCAGCCGGATCCGGCCCGTGGTCGGAGTCTCGAAGCCGGCGATCATCCGCAGCGTCGTCGTCTTCCCGGAGCCGGACGGTCCGAGCATCGAGAAGAACTCGCCGTCGGCCACCTCCAGGTCAAGGCCGTCGACCGCGGTGACCTCGCCAAAACGCTTCGAGACAGCCTCGAGGAGCACGGCGGGATCGTGGGCCGGCTCGCGCGCGACGGCGCCGGCGGCGTGGGGAGACGACAGCGTCGGCGCAGGGCTAATCGGTTCGACGGCCACCCGTTCCTCTGGCTTCAGCCGGCCCCTCGGGTCGCTCGGTCCGGTGTCCCGGACGGGGAGATCGGGCAGAGACGCGCCGGCTTGCCGGGCACTCTGACGTTTGCCGAGGCGCAGTGTCAAGGCCGGACGCTCGCGCCGCGGCGCCGCACATAAGCCATGCGTAATCGGCGGATAAGGGTCATCCGCTTTCCTCTCCCGGTGACCGGCGTCGCGCCCCCTGACGACGCCGGCAAGAGGGAGAGGTGAGCACCCGTGTCGATCGTCCTGCGCATCGCCGGCTGGCGACGTCTGCTGGCCGCCACACTGCTCGGCGTCGCGAGCCAGCAGATGCTGGTGACCGTGGTCGGAGCGTGCACCAACGGAAACGGATGGCCGCACTAGTCCGCTTCGCTCGGCACTGCGGGCAGGCATCGGGAGCCTGATGGTCGCTCGGCCGCCCACGGTCTGGACGGCGCTATGATGGCGGCTCTCGCACCCCGTGCCGAGCTGCATTCGCCGAATGACCTTCGACCGCGTCGCGATCGTCGAGGCCGCCCTCGACGCCTGTCTGCAGGCAGCCACTCCCGCGCCCCACCGGCTGGCACCAGGTGAGCCGATCAGGCCGGGAAGCAGCCTGACGGCGCATGCCGCGATTCAGCTCTTCGAGGACCAGCTTCTGTCTCGGGCCCTGGACGTCAGCGCGCGCGAGCTGAAGAAGTCGGAGCGCAGCTTCTACACCATCAGCTCGGCAGGACACGAGAACGATGCCGTGCTCGGTGCGCAACTGCGAATCACCGATCCCGCCTTCCTCCACTATCGCTCGGGCGGCTTCATGATGGCGCGGGCGCGGCAGCTGCCGGGCAGCACGCCCGCCTTCGACACCCTGCTCGGGATCGTGGCCTCCTCCGACGACCCGATCTCCCAGGGCCGCCACAAGGTGTGGGGCAGTCGCGCGCTGTGGGTCCCGCCGCAGACGAGCACGATCGCTTCCCACCTGCCCAAGGCCATGGGACTCGCCTTCTCGCTGGCCCGCGCGCGCCGGTTGGGCGTCCGCAACGGCCTTCCCGCTGACAGCGTCGTGATCTGCTCGTTCGGCGACGCATCCGCCAACCACGCCACCGCGCTTGCCGCGATCAACACCGCCAGGTACGCGGTCCGCACCGGTCTGCCGATGCCGATCCTCTTCGTCTGCGAGGACAACGGGACCGGGATCAGCGTCCCGACTCCCGCCGGTTGGATCGCGGAGACGTATGGCAACCAGCCGGGCCTTCGCTACCTGCTCGCCGACGGGGCCCTGGACGACATCTGGCGCATCGCCGCCGAGGCCATCGCCTACACGCGCGGCACCCGCCGACCGTCGTTCGTCCACCTGTCGACCATCCGGCTCTGGGGTCACGCCGGCAGCGATGCCGAGCATGGATACCGGTCGCTGGCCGAGATCGCGGCGACCGAGGCGAGCGACCCGCTGGTGGCCAACGCGCGACTGCTGATCGAAACTGGCGCCGCGCTTCCTGCCCAGCTGCGTGCCCTGCTGCGCGACACCCGTGATCGAATCGCGGCCGTGGCCAGTGAGGCCATCCGCAGGCCGCGTCTCGAGACGACCCAGGAGGTCATCGGCCCGATGGCGCCCCAGCATCCACGCCGCGTGGCGGCGCGCGCCCGCTCGCCGCTGACCCGTGTCCCGAGGCGGCGCGAGAGCTTCGGCGGCTCCCTGCCGGAAGAGGCGACGCATCCCAATCGGCGCACGCTGGCCGGGCAGATCAACGCCGCGCTGGTCGACGAGCTGCTGCGCCGCCCCGAGCTGATCGTCTTTGGCGAGGACGTGGGGCGCAAGGGCGGGGTGTACAACGTGACGAGTGGACTGCAGAAACGCTTCGGCCCCGGCCGCGTCTTCGATACCCTGCTCGACGAGACGTCGATCCTCGGAATCGCGCAGGGAGCGGCGCACATCGGACTGCTGCCGATACCCGAGATCCAGTACCTGGCCTACGTGCACAACGCGCTCGACCAGATCCGCGGTGAGGCCGCAACGCTGCAGTTCTTCAGCTCCGACCAATTCCGCAATCCCATGGTCCTGCGCCTCCCGGGGCTCGCGTACCAGAAGGGTTTCGGCGGACATTTCCACAACGACAACAGCGTCGGCGCGCTGCGTGACATTCCCGGCGTGGTGCTGGCGGTTCCGAGCCGCGGCGACGACGCCGCGCGTATGCTGCGGGGCGCGGTCGGGATGGCGATCGAGGACGGCCGCATCGTCATCTTTCTGGAGCCGATTGCGCTGTACCACGAGAAGGACCTGCACACCGATGGCGACGGCGGCTGGCTCACGGACTATCCCCCACCTCCGGCGGTCCTGCTGCCCGGCGACGTCGGGGTGCACGACCTCGAGCACCGGGATCTGCTGATCGTGAGCTACGCGAACGGCCTGCGCCTCTCGCTGCAGGCCGCCAAGCGTCTTCGCGACCATCACGGCGTGTGCGCGCGCGTGGTCGACCTGCGCTGGCTGAGCCCGCTCCCGATGGAGGCAGTCCGCAAGCACGCCGCCGACTGCGGGGCGGTCCTGGTCGTTGACGAATGCCGGCGGACGGGGGGTGGCGTGGCCGACGCCATCGTCGCCGATCTGGCGGAAGGCGGCTTCGAAACCGGCGGGCACCGGTTGCGGAGCGTGCGCGCGGTCGACTCGTTCGTCCCGTTGGGGACGGCCACCGCGGCGGTGCTGGTCGGCTCTGACCAGGTCGTGGCGGAAGCTCTTGCCGCCGTCGGAGAGCGGGTGCGAGCGTGAGTCGCGCGGTGATCGTCTTTCCCGGGCGGGGCGCCTACACCGCGACGGCACTGGGCTCGCTCGACGCCGGGCATCGGTTCGTCCGGGAGGCCGAACAGCTCCGCCAGCAGTACCGGCTCCCCTCGTTGGTGGAGCTCGACCGGGCCGATCGATTCGACCCGCAGGTGCACCTGCAGCCTGCGCATTCCGCCCCGCTCACCTTCCTCACCAGCCTGCTCGACGCCGAGAAGGCCGGCATCGACCACGATCCGGTGGCGGTGGTGGGTAACTCGCTGGGCTGGTACACGGCGCTGGCCGCCACGGCCGCGCTGCGCTTCTCCGACGGTTTCCGCCTGGTCCAGGAGGTCGCCAACCTCCAGCAGCAGCGGGAATCGCGCGAGGACCATGGCGGGCAGGTGATCTATCCGCTGACCGATGCGGCCTGGCGACGCAATCCCGCGCTCGAGAACGCGGTCACCGCGGCCCTGGGCGCGGGAGACGGCGAGGTCTTTCGCAGCGTCGACCTCGGTGGCTACACCGTGCTGGCCGGCTCCGAGGCGGGAGTCGGACGCCTGTTGACCACACTGCCGCCGGTCACCATCGGCAAGCGACGCTTCCCGCTGCGCCTCGCCCTACAGGGGCCGGATCACGGCCCGCTCGCCGAAGAGGTGGCCACCGCCGCCGCGTCGGTCCTCGGGGATCTGCGCTGGCAGGCGCCGGACGTGACGCTCATCGACGGGCGCGGGGTCCGCTTCACGCCATGGTCGACCGATCCGGCGCAGCTCGCGGCGTACACGCTCGACGAGCAGCTGACTACCGCTTACGACTTCGCCGCCAGCCTGCGCGTCGCACTGCGCGAATACGCACCTGAAGTGCTGATCCTGCCGGGGCCCGGAAACTCATTGGGCGCCATCTGCGGCCAGATCATCGTCGCCGAGGGATACCACGGGGTCCGCTCGCGCAGCGACTTCGAGGCGGTCCAGCGCAGCGGCTCGCCCCTGGTGCTCTCGATGCGCCGCTAGGGATCGGGGCCGCTGCCGTGCCCGTGGGGCCGCTTCCCGACATCGAGCGCCTGATCCGGGTCGAGGTGCCGCTCGACCTGGTGCGCACGCTTGCCCCTCTCGCCCACGGGCAGGGGGATCCGACCACGCGATTCGCGGCAGACGGCGTGTGGCACACGCTGCGAACGGAGGGCGGGGCTGCCACGCTGCAGCTCAGCGCCACCCCCGGCGCCGTGCGGGCACGCGCCTGGGGAGCGGGCGCAGGGGCGGCGATTGCCAGCGTTCCGGACCTCATCGGGCTCGCCGATGACCCGCAAGCGCTGATCCCTCGACACCCCGCCATCGCCCAGCTGGCGCGGCGGCTCACCGGCCTGCGGCTGACTCGCACCGGGCGGCCGTTCGACGCGCTCGTGACGGCCATCCTGGAGCAGAAGGTGACCGGCTTCGAGGCGCGATTCGCCTACCGGCAGCTCGTTAGACGTTACGGGGAGCGGGCGCCGGGACCGGCTCGGCTCTGGCTCCAGCCCGAGCCCTCCGTACTGGCCGCTTTGCCATACCACGCATTTCATCCGCTCGGCGTGGAACGGCGCCGGGCCGAGCTGATCCGCGCCACCGCGCGCCTGGCCTCGCGACTGACTGCCAGCGCCGCGGACCGCTCAGGGCGCGAACCCGGCATTGCCCGCGCCTATCGGCTCCTCCGCTCCATCCCCGGCATCGGCGACTGGACGCTGGCGGAGGTCGGCCGAGTGGCTTTCGGCGATCCGGATGCGGTCAGCGTATGCGACTACCACCTGAAGAACCGCATCGCGTGGACGCTGGCCGGGGAGCGGAACGCCACCGACGCTCGGATGCTCGAGCTGCTCGCGCCGTACGCCGGCCAACGCGGCCGCATCCAGCGCCTGGTCGAGGCGTCTGGGCTCGGGCCACCGCGCCGCGGCCCACGCCTCGCGCCGCGGGGGATCGCCGCGATCTGACTCAGCGCGGCTCGCCGATCTGGTGTATAGTTGCTGAGGCAACTATCCCACGCGATCGAATCCCGAGGACCCATGACCCAGAGAGCGACCCGACCATCGATGAACGACTTCAACCGCACGTTGGTCGAGGACTTCCGTTCCCACCGCGGGCACGCCAGCAGCGGCCCATTCGTGGGGCGTGACCTCCTGCTCCTGACCACAACCGGCGCGCGAACCAACGAGGAGCGCACAATCCCCTTGGTCTACACCCGTGACGGGAGTCGGTACGTGATCATCGCCTCGAAGGGCGGCTCCCCGACGCATCCGGCCTGGTACCTGAACATCCTCGTCCATCCCGAGGTCCGCATCGAGGTCGGGATGGAGGCGTTCCGCGCCCGCGCGACGGTCGCGCAGGGTGCCGAACGACGGCGTCTGTACAACCAGCACGCGACGAGCAATCCGTCGTTCTGGGACTACGAGCGCCGCACCACCCGGGAGATCCCGGTCATCACCGTCGAGCGCATCGCCGACTAGCGACGGCTCGCGGTCGGCCCCATTCAGGCTGTCGCCGAGCGCGGGAATTGCGCGCGTCAGCCTTCGGCGTCCACGTAGAATGACGCCCTCGCCACGCCGAGTGCCTCGGCCGGAGCGAGGCCCCGATAGCTCCCCCACACGGTCCGTGCCCTGACACGTGAGAACCTCAACCCGGTGAGATTGCGGCCGATCGCCGCGGCGCTGGCGGTGCTCGTCTTCGGGCTGCTCGGCGTGCAGGACACCCGAGGGGCAACCGCCACCTTCACCGCCGTCGCCGACACCCGGATCAACCGATTGGCGCCGACAACCAACTATGCCCGCGTCTCGAGCCTCCGCGCGGACGTCAACGATTACGACAGCCTGCTGCGGTTCACGGTCAGGGGGCTGGTGGGTCCGGTCCAGAGCGCCCGCCTGCGTGTCTACGTCACCGAAGCCAGCGCGGCAACCACGACGGTCTCGCTGACCGGCGGCTCCTGGACGGAGACGTCGGTCACCTGGAAGACGGCGCCGCCCAAGGGAGTTACGGCCGGCACCCTGCCGCCCGCGAAGCCCGGTGTCTGGGTCGAGGCCGATGTCTCTCGTGCGGTCGCCGGAAACGGCGCGCTGAGCTTCCGGTTGAGCATGAGCAGCAGCGACGGGCTGACGATCGGCTCTCGCAGAAGCGCCAACAAACCCCAGCTCGTGATCAGCACCGGCCCCCCAACGAACACGCCTTCGCCGACGGGCCTCGTCACACCAGCGGCTGCCACTCCGTCTCCCGCGACTCCAACCCTGGCGGTGGCGCCGACGCCCGTGGTCGCGGTGACTCCGAGCTTGACCCCGACTCCGTCACTCACTCCCACTCCCGCGCCCACTCCAACCACCACACCCCCAGCACACCGAGCAACGTCATCGGATCAGCCAGCCTGTCGCTCCCGATCCGCGCCGCCTTCTACTACCCGTGGTTCCGTGAAAGCTGGGACCAGGTCGGCTACCAGCCGTTCACGCGCTTCACGCCGAGCCTCGGCTTTTACAGCAGCTCGGATGCATCGGTCGTCCAG
>JALYXZ010000070.1 GCA_030946825.1 Chloroflexota bacterium
ATGGGCGTCCTGTACATCCTCGACGAGCCGTCGATAGGCCTGCATCAGCGTGATAACGATCGGCTGATCGCCACCCTGCGGCGGCTCCGCGACCTCGGCAACACGCTCCTGGTCGTCGAGCATGACGAGGAGACGATTCGTGCCGCCGACTGGGTGATCGACATCGGTCCCGGGGCTGGCGAGCACGGAGGCGAGCTCATTCATTCAGGGCCGCTGGATGAGCTGCTTCGCAGCGAGCGCTCCGTCACCGCAGGCTACCTGCGGGGGGATCGGTCCGTTCCGGTCCCCGGCCAAAGGCGAACCGGCGCCGGCGACTGGCTCACGATTCGCGGCGCCCGGGAGAACAACCTGCGCGATATCGACGTCGCCATTCCGCTGGGCCGCTTCGTGGCGGTCACCGGGGTCAGCGGCTCCGGGAAGTCGAGTCTCGTGACCCAGATCCTGTACCCCGCGCTGGCGGCCCAGATCTGGGGTGCGCGGGACCGGCCCGGGGCGCACGACGCGATGGAAGGCCTGGACCAGGTCGACAAGGTGATCCAGATCGATCAGTCACCCATCGGTCGTACGCCTCGCTCCAATCCGGCGACCTACACCGGCCTGTGGGCTCCGCTCCGCGAGATGCTCGCCGCGGTGCCGGATGCGCGCCTGCGGGGCTACAAGCCCGGACGTTTCAGCTTCAATGTCAAGGGTGGCCGCTGCGAGGCGTGCGAGGGAGCAGGCATCGTCCAGATCGAGATGCACTTCCTGCCGGACGTTTACGTCGCGTGCGAGGTCTGCAAGGGCAGGCGCTACAACCGTGAGACCCTCGAGATCCACTACAAGGGCCGCAACGTCGCGGAGATCCTGGAGATGACCGTCGACGAAGCCCTCGGCTTCTTCGCGGCGGTGCCCTCGATCCGTGGCAAGCTCCAGACCCTCCACGACGTCGGGATGGGGTACATCCACCTCGGCCAACCGGCGACAACCCTCTCCGGCGGCGAGGCGCAGCGGGTCAAGCTCGCCACCGAGCTGAGCAAGCGGGCCACCGGAAAGACCCTGTACATCCTCGATGAGCCGACCACGGGTCTGCACTTCGACGACGTGGCGCGCCTGCTGAGCGTGCTTAGCCGCCTCGTAGATGCGGGCAACACCGTCGTCGTCATCGAGCACAACCTGGACGTCATCAAATCGGCCGACTGGGTGATCGACCTCGGCCCGGAGGGGGGCAACGCCGGCGGCCGGATCGTGGCCGAGGGGACCCCGGAGCAGGTGGCCAACACGGCCGGATCGCACACCGGACGGTACCTGCGATCCGTGCTGCGCACGCAGTCGGGGCGGACGGCACCTGCGCATCGGCGCGACCGTCTGCCCGCGGCCGTCGGCGTCCGCTGATGACGCGCGAGCCGATGCCGTCGCGCGATGAGGCGCTCGCCCTGCTGCACGAATGGAACGAGAGCCGCTCGCTGAGGAACCATGGCCTCCTCGTCGAAGCCGGCGTGCGCGGTTATGCCGCAGAGGATGGGCACGATGCGCAGACCGTCGAGCGCTGGGGGATCGCGGGCCTGCTGCATGACCTCGACTACGAGCGCTACCCGGATGCTGCCACGCACGGCGCGATCGGTGCCGACGAGCTCGCGCGGCGTGGGTATCCCGAGGAGCTGGTGCACGCGGTGCGTGCCCACAACGATGCGCTCGGCGTCCCGCGCAGCGCCAGGCTCGACCACCTCGTGTACGCCTGCGACGAGATGGCCGGATTCCTGGTGGCGGTGGCCCTGATGCGACCGTCCCGCAAGCTTGCCGATGTCGAGCCGGCCAACGTCCGGAAGCGGATGAAGGACAAGGCCTTCGCCCGCGCCGTGCCGCGCGAGATGCTGGTCGCCGGCGCCGCCGAGATCGGCCTCGAGCTCGACCAGCACGTGGCGAACATGGTTCGCCACCTCAGCGCCGTCGCGCCGACGGTCGGACTGTGAGTTGCATCTCGGCCAGGAAACGCGACGGCCGCGCCGGGTCGAAGGCGAGGATCAGCCGGCGCGTGGCCCGGGTCGCCGCCACGTAGGCGAGCCGGCGCTCTTCCTCCAGGGCTCGTTCGGGCGCTGCCGACTCGACCAGGGCGCGCCGATTCGGAAAGCGCTCCTCCTCGAATCCGATGACCACCACCGTTTCCCATTCCCGCCCCTTGGCGCCGTGCACCGTCACGAGCTCGATCGGGGCCCCGGGATCTCGAAGCCCCAGGAGCCGCCGCCGAGCCTCCTCGAACCTGGAGACGAAGTCGCCGATGCTGGTCACCGTGGCGGCCCAGCTCTGCATTGCGTCCAACGCGGCGTGATCCTCGTCGCTGAGCGCATCGTCCATCGCCGCCCGATTCCAGCCATTGGCGCGGCGCAGCGCCCGAAGCGCCTCGAATGGCGTCGCGTCGGCCCTTCCGCGCTGAAGGGCCGCGACGAGCGACACGACCGGCGTCGCATCCAGCGGCGACGTCAGGCTCGAGGCGTGCGGTACGCCGGCGCGCAGCAGTGCGAGGCTGACCGGACCGAGCTCCGCCCGCGTGCGGGCAAGGAAGCACAGCCGCTGCTCCGGGCCCGACAACGCGGTGGCCATCCCGACCAGCTGCGACGGCGCGTCGGCGCCCGAGGTGTCGACGGCTGCCACCGCGTTGGCCTCCTCGTCCCGCCGACCGGCGGCAATCGGCTTGGGGATGCGCTCGCGGTTGACCTCGATCAGCTGCCGGGCATGGCGCACGACGGCTGGAGGGCATCGGTAGTTCGCGCCCAGGACGACTCGCCGAGCATCCGGATAATCGTCGGTGAAGCGGAGCATGCGGCGTACGTCGGCAAGGCGCCAGGCGTAGATCGTCTGGTCATCATCACCAACGACGAACAGGTTGTCCTGCGGCGCTGCCAGCAACCGCACGAGTCGGAGCTGAGCCGCGTCGACGTCCTGGAACTCGTCGACCAGGAGATGGTCGTACCGAGCCTGCCAACGCCGCCGCATTGTGGCGGAGCCCTCCAACACGTGGACCGCCCCGACCACCAGGTCGTCGAAGTCAATCTTGCCGCCGGCAGAAAGCAACCGCTGATACGCCTCGGCAATCTGGACCACGTCGGGAGGGAGCGACCTGCCTTCGATCTTCGCCGCGGCGATGAGGGAATCGAGCTCGCCCACCTCGGGGAGCGGTGGCGCCTCCGGCGCACGGCGCCGCGCGCACTCGCGCCGGGCGGCGCGCAGCAG
>JALYXZ010000105.1 GCA_030946825.1 Chloroflexota bacterium
GCTCGGCTGGCTGGAGGAGCTCCTCGTGGCCCAGGGGACCACCGCCGAGGAGACCGTCCGCCTGGAGCTTCAGCGCCAGGCGACGTTGAACGTGACGGTCCGCAACGTGATCACGAGCATGCGGCTCATCTCGTGGTTCGACTGGGCCGCCTTCATCGAGAGCGTCAGCCTGGTCGACGACGTCCTTCGTGAACGCAGCTCGTTCGAGGAGATGGACTTCGCGACTCGAGATCGCTACCGGCATGCCATCGAGGACCTGGCCAGGGCTTCCGGCCTGACCGAGGTCGAGGTCGCCCGGAGGGCCGCATCATCCGCGAGCTCGGCGCGGTCGGCGGATGATGGCGATCCGGCACAGGCCGCTCGTCACCAGGACCCTGGCTACTACCTGATATCGGACGGCCGCTCAGCATTCGAGCGGGAGCTCCATGTTGGCCTGCCGGTCGGCGTACGGCTGCGACGCGCCCTCGTGCGGACCGCCCTCCGTGGCTACCTTGGAGCGATCGCGGTCGTCACCGCCCTCATCCTTGCCGTGACTCTTTTCGTCGCCGGGACCGGCGATGCCGTGGGCGCAGGAGTCTTCCTCGTCGCGATCCTCGCCGTCGGCCCGGCGTCCGACCTTGCCATCGCGCTGGTCAACCGGACGGTCACCGACGTGCTCGGCCCAAGGCCGTTGCCGAGACTCGACCTCGATGACGGGGTCCCGTCCCACCTGCGAACGCTCGTCGTCGTGCCCACGCTCCTGGCGAGCGAGGCCGAAGTCGAGGCCCAGGTCAGCGGCCTCGAGGTGCACTATCTGGGGAATCGCGAGGGCGACCTGCGGTTTGCCCTGCTTTCGGACTGGCTGGACGCCCCCACGGCGCACCTCCCGGGTGACGACGAGTTGCTCTCGGCCGCGGTGGCGGCGATCGATCGCCTCAACGAGCGCCACGGTGAGGCCCCGGGCGGCGGCGCCCGGTTCTTGCTGTTCCACCGCGCGAGACGGTGGAGTGCGGCCCAGCGTTGCTGGATGGGCTGGGAGCGCAAGCGTGGCAAGCTCCACGAGCTGAACGCCCTCCTGCGCGGTTCAACGACGACCGGGATCCTGACGACGGGACGAGCGGCAACGACGCCGCCGGAAGACGTGCGCTACGTCGTCACGCTCGATGCCGATACCCGGCTGACACGCGGTGCCGTGGGGCGACTCGTAGGGACGATCGCCCACCCCCTCAACCGGCCGTCCTTCGATCCGCTGGCCGGCCGCGTGACGCAGGGCTACGGCGTGCTCCAGCCACGGATCACCTCGACCCTGGCCGGGGAGCACGACGCCTCGATCTACGAGCGGAGCTACGCGGGCTCAGCCGGGATCGACCCCTACGCCTCGGCGGCCTCGGACGTGTACCAGGACCTGTTCCGCGAGGGGAGCTTCACGGGCAAGGGGATCTACGACCTGGACGCGTTCCGGGCGGCGATGGCCGACCGGGTCCCCGAGAACGCGCTCCTGAGCCACGACCTGTTCGAGGGTGTCTTCACCCGCGCCGGACTGGTCACCGATGTGGAGCTGTTCGACGAGTTCCCCTCGAACTACCTGGTCTCCTCGGCGCGCCAGCACCGCTGGGCCCGGGGCGACTGGCAGCTGCTGCCATGGATCCTCGGCCGGGCACGTGACGCGAGGGGCGAACGGGACCGTAGCGCCATCCCCGTGATCGCGCGGTGGAAGATGATCGACAACCTGCGGCGGACGATCTCGGCCCCGCTGTCGTTGGCGACGCTCATCGCGGCCTGGACCATCCCGTCCGTCTCGGAGGGAGCGTGGACCGCGCTCGTGCTGGCCTCGGTCATCATCCCGGAGGCCCTACCCGTGGCGGCGGGATTGCTCCCACAGCGCGCGGGGATCTCCAAGCGCAGCCACCTGCGGGCGGTCGGAGCCGATGTCGCCCTGGCAGCGATCCACGTCGGTCTCGGGTTCACGTTCCTTGCCCACCAGGCTTCGCTGATGGGCGACGCGATCGTGCGGACCCTGGCGCGGATGTATGGCACCCGACGGAACCTCCTCGAGTGGACGACAGCCGCCCAGGCAAAGGCCAGCCACGACCTCGGTCTCGCGGGGTTCTACCAGCAGATGGCGGGCGGCGTCGCGATCGCGGCGGTCGCCGCGGTCCTCGTCCTCGCCGCGAAGCCGGGTGCCGCGGCCGTTGCCCTGCCGGTCGTCGCGTTGTGGCTGCTATCGCCCGTCATCGCACGCTGGGTCAGCCTCCCGCCCCCCGAATCGCTCGCGGATGGACTCTCGGCAGCCGACCAGGCCACTCTCCGTCTCACGGCCCGCCGGACCTGGCGGTTCTTCGAGACCTTCGTCGGACCGGCCGACCACGGGCTGCCGCCCGACAACTTCCAGGACGATCCAGTGCCGGTCGTCGCGCATCGCACGTCGCCGACGAACATCGGGATGTACCTGCTCGCGACCGTGACGGCGCGCGACTTCGGCTGGATCGGCACGCTCGAGATGGTCGAGCGCCTCGAGCTGACGCTCGGGACGATCGGCGCCCTCGAGCGCTTCCGTGGTCACCTGTACAACTGGTACGACACGCGGGACCTGCACCGGCTCGAGCCGGCCTACATTTCCTCCGTCGACAGCGGCAACCTCGCGGGCCACCTGCTGGCGCTCTCGAACGCGTGCCGCCAGATGATCGATCAGCCGCTCCCGGTCGCGGCGGCGCAGGCAGGGATCGGAGACGCGATCGCGCTGGCCCGTGAGGCCGCCGGCGCGATCGGCGACGACCGCCGAGGCCAAGCGCTGACCCGACGGCAGCTCGACGAGGCGCTCGATCGGCTCGCGGGGACCGGCGACGGGATCCCCGCGATTTCCAGGGCCTGGGCAGACCACCTACGTGCGCTGGCGGCGCGCGCCGCGACCCTGTCGGACGTGGCCGCGGCCCTCACCGCCGAGCGTGGATATGGCGCGGATGGAGAGCTTGTGACCTGGGCGAACGCGGCCGGCCTCGCTGTGCGAAGCCACGACCGGGACCTCGTTTTGCTCCGTCCGCTGCCACCGGCGACGACCTTCCCGACGCTCGCCGAGCTCGCTGATGCGCCCGTTTCAGTCGCCGGCGACGGGCCGCCGGCCGCGGCGATGCTCGTTCGGCGCCTCGCCGCGATCGCCGACCACGCCCAGGCGCTGTTCCGGGAGATGGACTTCGGCTTCCTGTTCGACCCGACCCGGAAGCTGTTCTCGATCGGGTTCCGCATCCGCGACGGCTCGCTGGACCCGAGCTACTACGACCTGCTGGCCTCCGAGTCCCGCCTCACCAGCTTCCTCGCGATCGCCAAGGGCGACGTTCCCCCGAACCACTGGTTCCGGTTGGGCCGCCCGCTCACGCCGGTCGGCCGAGGCTCCGCCCTGATCTCATGGTCGGGGTCCATGTTCGAGTACTTGATGCCCGCCCTCGTCATGCAGGCGCCGGCTCGAAGCCTGCTCGACCAAACGTACCAACTGGTCGTCGAACGGCAGATGAGCTACGCGGCCGAGCTCGGTGTGCCGTGGGGCATCTCGGAATCGGCATTCAACGCGCGCGACCTCGATCAGACCTACCAATACGCGGGCTTCGGCGTGCCGGGCCTGGGGCTCAAGCGAGGCCTCAGTGAGGATGTGGTCGTCGCTCCGTACGCGACCGCTCTGGGCGCGATGATCCGGCCCGAAGCCGCAGTGCGGAACTTCGCCCGGCTGCGGCAGGCCGGCGCCGCAGGGCCGTACGGTTTCCGGGAAGCCCTGGACTACACGGCGAGGCGCCTCCCCGAGGGGGCGACGGTCGCCGTCGTGAACAGTTACATGGCCCACCACCAGGGGATGGCCCTGGTCGCCCTTGGCAACGTCCTCAACGACGGCACCATGGTGACGCGCTTCCATGCCGATCCGATCGTCGAGGCGACAGAGCTGCTGCTCCAGGAGCGGATGCCGCGCGACGTGCTCGTGGCCCGCCCGCGGGCCGAGGAGGTGAAGAGCGCCTCCGATGTTCGCGACATCGTCCCACTGGTGCTTCGCCGGTTCACGTCACCCCACGACGCGATCCCGCGGACGCACCTGCTGTCGAACGGTCGATACGGGGTCATGGTGACGGCAGCCGGATCCGGGTACAGCCGCTGGGGCGACGTGGCGGTGACGCGCTGGCGCGAGGACGTGACCTGCGACGCGTGGGGCAGCTACGTGTTCCTCCGCGACACCCATACGGGCGCGGTGTGGTCGGCCGGTCACCAGCCCAGCGGCACCGAAGCCGACAGCTACGAGGTCACCTACTCGGAGGATCGAGCCGAGTTCTCCCGGCGCGACGGCTCGATCTCGACCGTCCTCACCGTCGTCGTGTCGACGGAGCACGACGCGGAGATCCGCCGCATCTCGCTGACCAACCTGGGCGCCCGCGCTCGCGAGATCGAGCTGACGTCGTACGCGGAGATCGCACTCGCGCCGCAGGCTGCCGACGTCGCGCATCCCGCCTTCCAGAACCTGTTCGTCCAGACCGAGTTCGTCCCGGACATCGGCGCCCTCCTGGCTACGCGCCGTCCGCGTTCCGCTGGCGAGCCGCCCATCTGGGCCGCCCACGTCGCGGCGGTCGAGGAGCAGGCGGCCGGGGTCCTCCAGTACGAGACGGATCGGGCCCGCTTCCTCGGCCGGGGGCGATCGGTCCGATCGCCGGCTTCGATCATCGATGGCCGCCCGCTCTCGAACACGGTGGGCGCGGTCCTGGATCCGATCTTCAGTCTCCGATACCGGGTCCGGCTCGCGCCCGGCGCGACCGCCCACGTGATCTTCTCGACGGTCGTCGCCGAGTCGCGGGAGGAGGTCCTGGACCTGGCCGACAAGTACCGCGAGTCGGGCACGTTCGAACGGGCGGCCACCCTGGCCTGGACCCAGGCCCAGGTCCAGCTGCGCCACCTGGGGGTCGGCGGCGACGAAGCCCACCTGTTCCAACGCCTGGCCAACCGGATCCTGTACTCGGACCCGTCGCTTCGGCCATCTTCGGGGTTGCTGGCGCGTAACGATCGCGGCGCACCCGGCCTGTGGGCGCACGGCATCTCGGGCGACCTGCCCATCGTCCTGGTGAGGATCGACGACACCGAGGACCTCGCGATCGTCCGGCAGCTGCTGCGCGCCCACGAGTACTGGCGCCTGAAGCTCCTCGACGTCGACCTGGTGATCCTCAACGAGCATGGCGCCACGTACGCCCAGAATCTCAACGACGCGCTCGAGACCGTGGTGCGGGCGAGCCAGTCGCCCGTGGTCCGCGGCGGCCGGACGGGCAAGGGCCGGGTGTACATCCTGCGCGGCGACCAGCTGTCCGCTGAGGACCGAACGCTCCTACAGGCGGCGGCGCGGGCGGTCCTGCTCAGCCGCCGTGGGAGCCTGGCCGACCAGGTCATCCGTCTGGAGCGTCCGGCAAATAACGCCGTGGCGCC
>JALYXZ010000106.1 GCA_030946825.1 Chloroflexota bacterium
CAGCCGCTCGTAGAACCGATGGCGGCCGGTGCCGAGCGCCCCCAGCTCGAATCGGTCCCGTATGTCGGCGGTAACCTCGGCCATGACCGATGACCCGAAGCCGGCCCCCTGTCGGTTCGGCGCGGTGGCTACCGCCTCCACGTAACCGGTGCGGAGCGGGCGCCCATCGATCTCGAGCGTGCGCTCGACGACCGTTGCGTGCGTCACGATCTCGTCGCCCACTTCCAGCAGGAAGTGCGTGCCGCCGAGCGCATGCTGCCAGTCGTCCTCGCCGAACCGTTCCCCGTCATCGGGCCCGAATGCGGCGTCCAGCAGCTCGCGGATGGCCGAGATCTCTCGCGGCGTGAGCGCCTCCGTCGAAGCTCGGCGCACGCGCCGTGCAGCGGAGGCGCTTTCGAAGCTGCTGGCCACTCGCGGAGTCTACCGGCCGTCTGCCGAAGTCGAGGGGCGGCCCCCCAGGTGGTTTGGTACGTGCAGTATTGCGCCGGTCGGATTGTGCCGGTCGGACAGCAAAAAGAGCCCTGTCTCGGGCTCTTTTCGTGCGTGAATCTGGTTGCGGGGGACAGATTCGAACTGCCGACCTTCGGGTTATGAGCCCGACGAGCTACCACTGCTCCACCCCGCGGCGGCCAATGGTAGAGGCGGCGTGCGCATCGGTCAAACGCTCCGCGATCGGCCGTTGCAGTCCGATGCTGCCCGTGTGCCGCGCACCTGACCGCCGAACCGGCCAGGATGGCGCACCGGCCGGTCGTTTGCCCGCCAGCTGAGCCACTGGACCGATAAAGCCCATCCGGCGCCCGATTCGCTGGCCGATGTGCCCATTGGGTGGGCAGCCGACCGGACAAGCCAACCTGCGACCCGTCCCGGTGGTTGGACGCTCAGGTGATGGAACACCAACCACCAGCAGCAGCCGAGATCCGACAGCCAACCACCAGCAGCCGAGGCCCGGCCACCGGCCACCAACCACAGCAGCCGAGGCCCGGCCACCAACCACAGCAGCCGACAACCTCCGGTCCGGCGCTGTCGTGCACCCCGGGGGTGCGGTCCCGCCGGGCAGCGGGTTCGCAGTCGTTCGCTACAATGCCGCCGTCCCGGTTCAGCGATGCTCGGAGGCCTGCGCCCGCAGATGACCGGATACGCCAAGAAGCTGCGGCCATATGACAAACCGCCCAAGCGACGACGCTCCCTGGTCCCCGCGGCTCCCGACTCCGCGGCGACCTGGTTCTTCGTCTTCGGCGCGCTCTGGTTCCTGGCCGCCGCGGGGCTCGGGATGCTGTGGGCCGCCCAGCTGCTCTTTCCGCAGCTGCGGGCCGGATTCCAGCTGCCGGTCGTCAGTCAGCCGTTCGAGATCAGCCCGATCACCGTCCAGGCCGCCTTCATCAACGCGCTGGTCTACGGCTGGCTGACCAATGCCGGATTCGCGGTTGCGCTGTTCCTCGCGCCGCGGCTGACCGGCGAACGGATCCCCGGTGAGGGGATCGCCTTCCTCGGGGCTCTGGTCTGGAACCTGGCGGTGGCCGCCGGGCTGCTGACCGTCTTCCTGCCGAAGATCGCGGGCAGCGGCAGCCTCGCGGCGTTCCCGCTCCCGGTCGACGGGCTGGCGCTGTTGGGCATCTTCATCGTCAACGCGGCGTTCTGGCGGACGCTGATCGCGGCGCGCGCGCAGTTCACCGGTGGAGATCGTCCGTATGTCAGCCTCCTCTTTGCGGGTGTGGGGCTGCTTGCGCTGCTCGGCCTGTATGCGCTCGCCTCCGCCGCGCCGATCGTGCTGTCGGGCACGAACCTCGCGCTGGTCGACGCGTTCACGGCACGCGGCATCTCGACCTACTGGCTGCTGGGCATCACCTTTGCCACGCTCTTCTACGTCGTCCCGCGCGCCACCGGCAATCCGCTCGCATCCGGCGGCTTGGCGCTGCTCGCCTTCGTGACCTGGCTGGTGCTCGCGGGAGGCTCCGCGCTCGGCGCACTGCTCGATCCCACGGTCCCGTACCTCATCACCACCGCCGGCAACGTGGCGACCATCCTGCTCGTGCTGCCGGTCTTCCTGGTCCTCGGTAACCTGCTCTTCACGCTGAGCGGCCGGTGGTCCGTGATGCTCACGCCCGGGACGCTCGCCTTCGCGCTCGTGTCACTGGCATTCCTGCTGGCGGGAGCGGTGCTCGACGCTGTCGGCTCGCTGCGCAGCGTTCAGGCGAGCGTGACACCGACCGAGTGGACCGCCGGCGCCTGGCTGTTCGCGGCCTATGGCGCATTCACCTTTGCGGCCTATGCCGCGGCAGACCACGCTCTGCCGCGGGTCCTGCGCCGCGCCTGGCGGGAGACACCGATGGCCTCCGTCCGCCTGTGGACCACGTTCGTCGGCGTGACCGTCGGCGGGCTGGGGCTGATGGCCGCCGGCCTGGCGCACGCGTCGCTGGCCGGCCAGGGTCTGAGCGGTGACCAGCTCGCAACGCAGCTGTTCGGGTACCGGACGGTGGCCGCCCTGGGGATCGCGCTGGCTGCGCTCGGGCCGCTGACGCTGCTGGTTGAGCTGTTCCTGCTGTACACCAGCGGCCGGCCGGTGGAGGCGGTGATCGTCAGCCCCGCGGCCAACGACCCGATCCCCGCATCGTCGGGCAGCAGCCCGGGACCGATTTCCGCCCCTTCGGCGACCATGGGCGGGCGATGACCGTTCGGACGCGGATCGGCACCCGATCGGCAGGCGTCCCGGCCTGGGCGGCGTGGATGACCGTCTTTCTTTTCCTGGTCGGCGGCGTCTACCTGGCCTCTAACCTGAGCGGCACCAACCCGTCGCTGGTCGGCATCGTGCCCGGGGCCAGCGGTTCGGCCGCACCGAGCGGCGGCGCGAATCCCGGCGTGGCGCTGGCGATCATCAAGAAGGCCGGCTGCCAAGCGTGCCACGGACAGGATCTCACCGGATCGGGAGCCTTCCCGAACCTGCACGGGCTGCAGAACGGCCCCACCGTCGCGAACCTCCAGCAGCTCGGCAAGGCCCACCCCGACAACTGGATGGAGCTCTGGATCGGCGGCACCGATCCAGCGGTGAAGGGCATCGATCGAAAGAGCATGCCGGCATTCGACGGCCAGCTCAGCAAGCAGGAGATCGCGACCGTGGTCGCGTACCTGAAGACGCTGAAATGACCGATCCGGCCGCGAGGCCGGCAGCGGCCGATGGGCCGGCAGCGGC
>JALYXZ010000125.1 GCA_030946825.1 Chloroflexota bacterium
GCCGCCACGGTGCGGTCGATGATGTCGAGCGTCTCGGCCACTGATCGCCCGTTCTCGTCGGCCGCGGCCTTGACGTCCTCGTACGTGATGTTGCTGTTACCCATCTGGGCGTGCGCGTCCATGCATCCACAAGTCAAGCACATGTCCGATTCATGCCTGCAACTTTCCTGCCGGACGCCACCGCGATCGGTGGTCCGCGCCTCTCGGATGGCGTCTCCGCGAGCCACTTCTCGGTCTCCGCGGGGGCGGCGGTCTCGACCTATGCTGTCGGCATGGCACATCGCGTCGAGCTGCTCTGGTTCGCCGACTGTTCGAACCACGAGCAGGCTCGCAAGATCCTGTACGAGGTCATAAACCAGGTTGCGCCCGGGACGCCGGTGACCGATATCGATGCGACCGATCCTGCCGTGGCCAACCTTCAGCGCTTCCCCGGCTCCCCGACCATCCGGGTCGATGGCGCCGATGTCGAACCGGGGTTCGTCGATCCGGGCAACTACGCCCCGCGCTGTCGATTGTTCCGGACCGGCGCGGGACTGGCCGCGCTCCCCGAGCGGGAGTGGATAGAGGCGGCGCTCCGTGGCGGGTGACGTGGCCGGCGCGCTGATCCACATCTGAATGGATGACAGCCTGGCGGGCACGGGTGCGCGGTTTCTGCGCACGCGAAAGGGCGGGAGCCGAGGCCCATTGCCTGGGCGTCAGGCCTCTGAGGAGACCACCCCGCGCGCCGCGACGCGGCGGGAGCGGCCCCGCTGCACGACCTCGCGGGCACCCACCGGCTGCCAGGTGGCCTCGTCGGCCCCGAACATGGCGAGCGCCAGGCGACGGATCGCGGCCTTCTGCCCTGGCGCATAGGCGAGCCCGATCATCGCCGATCCATCGGCCTGGGTGCGGATGCGCTGGACGCTGCAGGCCAGCTCCAGCCGCTGCTGGTTGATCTCGAGCTCCAGGACGGGCCGTGCCGGAACGTCTTGTGCGCCGGCCGGTACCACGACCTGCGCGCCGGTGAGCGAGACATCGAGCGCGACGCAGCGCCGCGCGCCGAGCCGGCCGGGAACGCGGACGTCGAAGCGGACCGCTGCTCGGCGTTCGCCGGCAAACCGGGCGGCCCGGATCCGGGAGATCGCCGCGGTCAGCAGCGCGAGATTGACCGCCAGGAAGAAAGCGGCACCGATGGCGGAACCTGCCTCGTGGTAGCGCAGTGGCGTCAGACCCAGCGCGCTCAGCACGAACCAGGTCATGGCCGCCGCCGACGCAATGGCCAGCACGCTCAGCAGGCGGGGAACCGGAATCGGGCCGTCGGCCTCCGTCCGCCGCCCCTTGGGCGTGACCCAGAATGGCCTGCGCACGTCGCGCCGCAGCAGTGTCAGGGTGGCGGGCAGGACTGCCGGCATGCGCAGCACCTCGAAGAGCATCGACAGGATCGGCGGGTAGTGGCCGCGCGCCAGCAGGCGCAGGGCGACGAACTGCGAGGCGAGGGTCAGGATGAAGAATGGGCCGAAGATGTAGCCCGGAGCGGCGATCGGTGAGGCCCCGCTGAGCACGACCATGATCGGCAGCAGCATGTAGGCGAGCATCCGCCACGAATCGAACCAGGCGAAGAGGGTGGTCATGAACGCGATCCGCTGACCGATGCGCAGCCCGCGGCCGAAGAGCGGATTTTCCAGGCGAAGGACCTGCATCGCGCCCGTGGCCCATCGGTTTCGCTGGCCCAGGTAGGCGCCGCTGTCGGCCGGGGCCAGCCCGTGGGCCAGGATCTCGTTGTGGAAGACACCCTTCCAGCCGCGCCGATACATCCGGATCGTGGTCTGGATGTCCTCGGTCACCGATTCGGTGGCGACGCCGCCGACCGAGCGCAGCGCATCGACGCGCACCAGGGCACAGGTGCCGCACCAGAAGGGCGCCGCCCATCGGTTCTTGGCCGGCGCGATGACGCGGTAGAAGACCGACTCCTCGTTGAAGTGGCCGTCCCCGTGCCGCTCGTGCTCGAACGACTCGAGGTTGTAGAAGGACTGTGGCGTCTGGACCAGCGCGACCTGCGGATCGTCGAAGTAGCCGAGCGTGTTGATCAGGAAGTTGCGCGTCGGAACGTGATCCGCATCGAGGACCGCGACGATATCAACGTCGACGGCGCCGAGGGCGTGATTGAGGTTGCCCGCCTTGGCATCGTTGTGCTCGGGACGCGCCAGGTAGCGAGCGCCCAGCTGCGCGGCGAGCTCACGGATCTCCGCGCGATCACCGTCATCGAGGACCCACGTCTCGTGGGCCGGCTCGAGCACCACGGCCGCCGCGATGGTCGGCAGCAGAACCTCCTGCGGCTCGTTGTAGGTGGGAATCAGAACGGCCACCCTCAGATCCGTGTGGTGCACGCGGCGGCTCGGAGGTCGCTTGCCGACCTCCCAGAGCGCGAAGGTGTAGAGCACCAGACCGAACGCGTTGTGCAGCTCGACCACGAAGAGCGGCAGTGCCAGCCACCAGACCCGCAGGTCGATGGTTCCGCTCACGCGCCAGCCGAGGTATGTGAACGTGATCAGAATGGCGAGCAGCGCCCCGCCGCGGATCACCGTCTTGCGAAGCGGCGACTCCACCGGCCAGCCGCCCTCGGGGAGGCGTGGCAGCTCAGCTTGACGAAGCAGCGTCCTGGGCACGCACCGAGAGTAGGGTCAGAGCGGGTGACCGTGACCAGTACCGATGATGGCCGCTCGCGGTACCTTCGAGGGCCGGCGACGGCGGGACGGTCAGGCGCCGCGCGCACCGCGGAGCGTGCTCAAGCCTTCGCGGGCGACGATCAGGGCGACCACCAGCGCGGCGGCAGCGTCGGCCCACCATGCGCCCACGGTCGCCGCGAGACCGGTGCTCAGCAGGCCGATGGCCGCCAGCAGGCCGGCGATGGCGGTCAGGACCGCGTCGCCACGGAGGGCCCCACTCTCCAGGCGGACGGCCACACGGCGCTTTGCCACCGCCAGCGGCGGCAGCACCAGCACCGATGCCGCCAGCAGTGCCACCGCCAGCACGGACCGCTGTGGCGTCTCGTGGCTGAGCAGCGCTCGCGCGGAGCCGATCGCCAGGTAGGCGGACACCAGCAGCAGTGCGACACCAACCGCGCGTTCCGCCAGGCGCTCCGCGCGGGCGGCGTGATGCGGCCGCCGCGCCTCGATCAGAAAGCGCCACACCAGGATGACCGAGGCGGCGGCGTCGATGGTCGCATCCAACCCGAAGCCGAGAAGGGACAGGCTCCCGGTCCCGATGGCGACTGCGGCGGAGATGGCACCCACCACGCCGCTCCAGGCGATGCTGAATGAGGAGAGCGCCAGTGCGCGCCGCAGGTCGGCTTCTCGTGGCTGCATGGCGCGCATTCTGGACGGTCAGGCGCCGCGCGCAGCGCGGAGCGTGCTCAAGCCTTCGCGGGCGACGATCAGGGCGACCATCTGGACGCCCTCCACCGCGAACGTGCCGCGCACGGCGGCCGTAGGATCTGCGGAGATGGGCGTCCCGAGCTATCCGCTGGTCACCGAGCGCCTTCAGCTCCGACCGTTCGTGCCGACCGACCTCGACGCGCTGCACGCCATGCAGCGGCGGGAGGATGTGACTCGCTACCTGTACTGGGGACCGCGGTCACGTACGGAAACCCGCCGCCTGCTCGATCGGGTGATTCCGCTGATCGCGATCGACGACTCCAGCGACGCGGTCCGTCTCGCGGTGGTGCTGACGGAGACCGGGCAGGTCATCGGCGACTTCAGCCTCCAGCGCGTGAGCGCGGAGCATCGACAGGGTGAGATCGGATTCGTGCTGGATCCGCGCCACCAGGGGCGCGGGTACGCGACCGAGGCGGCGAGCGAGATGCTGCGCCTCGGTTTCGAGGCCATCGGCTTTCATCGGATCGTCGGACGCTGCGACGCCAGGAACGCGCCCTCGGCGCAACTGATGGAGCGGCTGGGGATGCGGCGCGAAGCGCACTTCCGGCAAAACGAGTTCGTCAAGGGCGAGTGGTGCGACGAGCTCGTGTTCGCCCTGCTTTCCAGCGAGTGGGAGCTCAGGCCACCGCCAGCAGGCCGCTGAGCGTCCGCCCGATGTCGCGCCAGCGCAGAGCGAAGTCGTCTGCGAGTGCGTAGAAGATGAAGCTTCCCCGTCGGTCGCCGTGGATCACACCGGCTTCGCGCAGGACGCGGAGGTGGTGGCTGATCGTCGGCTGGCTGACGGTGCAGCACTCGACGAAATCGCAGGCGCAGATCGGGCGCCCCTGGGCCGCGAGCTGACGGACGACCGACAGGCGCACCGGGTCTGCGAGCGCCTGCAGTAGCCGGACGTCGGGGTCTGGTGCGGTCATGGTGGCGATCATATCGGTATTGGTCTATATTGACCACTGTCGATATACTGTTTCGGTGGATGGGCGCCGCGCGCAGGCGCCCCGGTTTGCAAGAGGAGTTCAGGGACATGTCTCGTCCGTGTTGTGAGCCAGACTGCTGCCCAGGTGGCTGCTGCTGACCCGTGGGTTCGCAGGTCGGGCTCCAGGAGTACCGGGGGCCCGACCATAAAGCACCTCTCCGCTTCACACCCCCAGGCGCCGAGGACGCGCCGGCCGCGATCTTAGCGGTGACACCGAACACCGCCCGGGCATCGGTGCAGACATCTCCGCGAGGTGCTGTGGTATACGGTCTGGAGGAGGGCGATGGGGTGCAGTCATTTCGCCTGGTCTCCAGGCATTTCGCAGTGGACGTGCGGCTGAACCGCATCAACCGACGCTGGATTGCCTCGGCCGATGCGCCGGACGGCCCGACGCTCGGGTTGGGCACCACCGCCTTCGCCGCGCTGTGGATGGCGCTCGGCCCCCTGGAGCAAATGGCCGGCGAGCTGCTGGCAAGCTTCCCCGAGGACCTGGTCCTTCGGCTCTGAATCGGAGGGTGCCATGGACCGTGCGGGAGTCGACCGATGGATCAGCGGG
>JALYXZ010000131.1 GCA_030946825.1 Chloroflexota bacterium
CGCTCGCCTTCTACGCCTACAACCAGTTCAGCTTCGGCAACTACGGGCTCACTGCCGCGATCGCCTACATCCTGTTCGTCGCGATCGCGCTGCTGACGCTGTTCCAGTTCCGGCTCTTCCGGTCCGAGTCGTGAGGAGGTCCTGACCAATGGCCACCCTCGGCCCCGCACGCGAGCTGCCGCCGGTCGCCGGGCGATCGGGGCGGCGCCATTCCGAGCGGCTCCGACGCGGCCCGTCAGCCGCGTGGCTGTACATCGCCCTTGCGCTTGGCCTGGTGCTGATGGTCGGGCCATTCATCTACATGCTGCTCGGATCGTTCAAGACGACCGGCGAGCTTCGCCAGGTGCCGCCCACCTGGTGGCCGCAGCAGTTCACGCTGAGCAACTACACCGATCTGTTCAGCCGTCTGAACTTCAGCCGCTTCTTCTTCAACTCCGCCGTGGTGGCGACCGCGATCACCGCGGGCAACCTGCTGTTCTGCTCGATGCTCGGCTACGCATTGGCCAAGCTGCGCTTCCCCGGCAAGCGGGCGCTCTTCGCGCTGGTGCTCGGCACGCTGATGGTGCCGGGGATCGTGACCTTCATGCCGCTCTTCGTGCTCGTCGCGAACATGGGACTGGTCAACACCCACGCCGGCCTCATCCTGCCGTTCCTGGCCGGGGCCTTCGGTGTCTTCCTGATGCGCCAGTTCATCTCCGGCATTCCGGACGAGCTGCTGGATGCCGCCCGGGTCGACGGCGCGGGCGAATACCACATCTTCTTCCGGATCATCCTGCCGCTGTGCGGCGCTCCGCTGGCCACGCTCGGGATCCTCACCTTCCTGGCCAGCTGGAACAACTTCCTCTGGCCGCTGGTGGTGGCGCAGACCGAGGACATGTACACCCTGCCGGTGGCCGTCGCGCTGTTCGCCACCGGCCAGCAGACCTCGAACCTCGGCCTCTTGCTGGCCGGTGCCGTGGTCGTCGTGCTCCCCGTGCTGCTGGTCTTCATCCTCCTGCAGCGGTTCTTTACGCAGGGCATCGCGATGACCGGCATCAAGGGCTGAGGACAGACAGCACACCTGGAGGGCTGACCGATGGGCAACCGTTTCCGTCTCTGCATGGCGACGCTCGTTGCCGTTGCGCTCAGCGCATCGGTCCCGACGGTCGCCGCCGGCTCCGACACGTACACGAAGGCCGCCGATTCGGCGGCGCTGCGGACCTGGGCTGCCGACACCTGGCGCTCGTTCGACGCGATGGTCGCGCCGCGCACCGGCCTGCCGGCCGATCATATCGACGGCTCCCTGAGCCGCTGGAGCGCATCGCGCTACACCTCACCGACCAACATCGGGATGTACATCTGGGCAACCGTCGCTGCCCGCGATCTGGGGCTGATCACCGCCGGCCAGGCGCGCAGCCGCCTCGCCAAGACGCTCGGCACGCTCGCGCACATGCCGCGCCACCCGGCCTCGGGCATGTTCTACAACTGGTACGACCCACGCACCGGCGCGAAGATCACGACCTGGCCCGAGCCACCCAACAACCCGGTGGAGCCATTCCTGTCGAGCGTCGATAACGGCTGGCTCGCATCGGCGCTGATCTTGGTCGCCAACGCCGAGCCGAAGCTGCGCGCACAGGCGTGGGCGCTGGTGACCAGCATGGATTTCGGCTTCTATTACGACCCGAACGGCAACCCGGACGCGAACACCGGGCTCATCCGGGGCGGCTTCTGGGATCAGAAGCCAGCCGGCTGCTCGGTGCAGGGCAACTATCGCGGACGCGGCCCCGACGTCTACTACACGTGCCACCACTACGGGTCGTTCAACACCGAGCCGCGGATCGCGTCCTACATCGGCATCGCGCTGGGCCAGATCCCCGCGGACCACTACTTCGGTGGCTGGCGCACGTTCCCCAACACCTGCGACTGGAGTTGGCCGGAGATGCGTCCCGAAGGAGGTTGGCGTGATTACGTGGTCAACGGCAAGACGGTGCATGTCTTCGAAGGAACGTACCGCTACGCCGACAAGCGATTCGTGCCGACCTGGGGCGGCAGCATGTTCGAGGCGCTGATGGTCCCGCTGGTGGTCCCCGAGGAGCAATGGGGCACGACCAGCTGGGCTCGCACCCATCCGCTGTACGTCGAGGCGCAGCAGCAGTACGGCCTCGCCGAGGCGAAGTACGGGTACTGGGGGTTCTCGCCGTCCAGCGATCCCGCCGGAGGCTACCGCGAGTACGGGGTTGACGCGCTCGGCATGGAGCCGAACGGCTACACCTCGGACGCGGCCCGCCGGACGCTCGTCGACTACGGCTGGAACGATCCGGCATGCCCGCGTGCCCCTGCACCGATCACCGACTACGACGGCGGAGTGGTGACACCCCACGCCAGCTTCCTTGCGCTCGACTTCGACCGGACCGGATCGATGGCCAACCTGCGCGCCCTGCGAGCCGGCTTCCCCGACCTCTATGGCCGCGGTGGCTTCAAGGACGCCGTCAACGTGTCGACCGGCCAGGTGGCCGATCGGTACCTGTCGCTCGACCAGGGGATGGTGATGGCTGCCATCGCCAACGAGCTGACCGGGGACCGCTTCCAGCGTTACGTCGCGACCACGCTGGAGCCGACCCTCCGCCCGCTGATGGCAATGGAGGTGTTCAACGCCGGCCGCGTCGGCCCGTGAGCAACGCCCGGCGGGACTGGCAGCAGCGGATCAATCTCCGGAGCGACACGGGCGGCCGGGCCGCGCCGTATCTCGACGCGCCCACCGGAGTGCAGGCCTCGCCGGGCCGCGGCCAGGTCACCCTGTCGTGGTCTCCCGTTCGCGGCGCGGTGGGCTATGTCGTTCTGCGCGCGACCACGCCGGCAGGCCCCTACCAGCCGGTCGATACCGGCCGGCCCGACGTCATGGCCGTGCCCGCTCCCCCCTTCGCCGACACCACCGCGCCGATCGATGCGGAAGCCTGGTACGTCGTGGCGGGGATCTCGGTGGCCGGCAACGGCCCCGGAGATCCCGGTGCGATGGGGGCGCGCAGCGAGCCCATCTGCGCCGCGCCGTGGGCCAAAGGCGGCGCGCTCGCTTCGGTACGCGTGACGATCGACGCGTCGCAGCCGGCCGGTGCGCTTGACCGTCCGTGGCGACCGGTCATCGGCTCAGAGCACCTTTCCCAGCTGCACTACGACGGGGCGCCGGGCGACGTGCACATCGGGCAGGAGTTCGGGGAGGCACTCCGCTTGGCGCATGCGGAGCTCGGCGTCGGCGCGGTGCGTGCCCACGCGATCCTCCACGATGAGCTCGCCGTCTACCGCGAGCTCGACGGCCAGCCGGTCCACGACTTCACGGGGATCGACCGCGTCTACGACACGCTCCTGGCACTCGGCCTGCGTCCGGTCGTGGAACTGTCGTTCATGCCCGCGGCGCTGGCAGCGGATCCTGGCAAGACGGTCTTCGTCTACCAGGCACACGTATCGCCGCCGCGCGACTGGAATCGCTGGGAGGCGCTGGTCGGCGACCTCGTGGCGCACCTGGTGGATCGCTACGGACGCGACGAGGTTCGAAGCTGGGCGTTCGAGGTCTGGAACGAGCCGAATCTCGCGGTCTTCTGGAGCGGGACGCGGGAGGAGTATCTGCGCTTGTACCAGGCGACTGCGCGCGCCGTGAAGTCGGTCGAGCCGGAGATCCGCATCGCCGGACCCGCATCGGCGGCGGCGGGCTGGATCGATGATCTCCTCGCCTTTTGTGCGCAGACCGGCACGCCGCTGGACATCCTGACCACCCACACGTACGGCAACCTGCCCCTCGACCTTCGGGATGCGCTCGAGCGCCACGGCTTCCCGCGCGACCTTCCGATCTGGTGGACCGAGTGGGGCGTGAACGCGACGCACTTCAATCCGCTCCACGATTCGCCATACGCTGCGGCGTTCCTGGTCAGCGGCATGGCCGGCGTCATGGGCCGGCTGGAGTCGCTTGCCTACTGGGTCGTGAGCGACCACTTCGAGGAGCTAGGGCGACCGACGGCACTGCTCCACGGGGGGTTCGGCCTGCTGTCGGTCGGCAACCTGCGCAAGCCGCGGTGGTGGGCACTGCAGATGCTCGAGTCGCTCGGCGACGAGCGTGTCCATGTCGAGGTCGAGGGGGACGGGGCGCGCTCGCTCGTGGACGGAATCGCCACGCGCCTACCCGGCGGTGGCCTGCGGGTCCTCGTCTGGAACGCGACGATCGACCACGCCAAGGCGAACGGTGATCCGCTGCTCGACCGCCGCCTCCTTCTCTCCCTCCGCGACCTGGCCGATGGGCCCTGGACCGTGCGCCACTACCGGGTCGATGAGCAGCATTCGAACATCGCGCGCGAGTGGCGCGCGATGGCCAACGGCCGCGACTGGCCCGACGAGGCAACCTGGGCGGAGCTGCGTCGCCGCAACCTACTCGAGGAGCTCGAGCCGATGCGGACCGTCGAGACGCGGGCGGGTGCGGTTGATCTCGCCTTCGACCTGCCGATGCCTGCCGTCTCGCTGCTCGATCTCACGCCACCGGCCGGTTCGCCTGCCGCGTGACCGGCGCTGTCGGCCTGCACCGCGTGCGTACCCCCAACGGCTCCGGCTGTCGCGTGCGGCCCGAATCGGCCGCATCCTGAGCGGCGATGGCTGTTGACAGGCTTCCGTACATGTCGGCACCGCTGACCGCCGGCGACCGTCCGCCGCGCACCGCCTCCACCAGGTCGGCCAGGCCGGCACGCACACTCTCGCGATAGACGGCGCTCTTGGCCGCTTCGCCGCCGAGCGTGGCCCGTATCTCAACGCGCTGAGTCACCCGGCGCTCGGTGTCCCGGGCGCGCCACATCTCGGCGTTGCCGAGCTCCGTGACGTGCAGATCGATCGCCTCGCGGCCGGAGGGGCGCACGTGGGGAACGCTCAGCGCCGCGGCCGG
>JALYXZ010000165.1 GCA_030946825.1 Chloroflexota bacterium
GTCTCGGTGACCCTTGGTGAACGCATCTGTCATGGCGATCAGGTGCGCTCCGGAGTGGCGTTGGCGCTCCGCAGAATGGCCTCCGTCACCGACTCGATCGGCCGTGTGCCGTCGATCTTGTCGACGATCCCCGCCTCCTCGTAGTGACGCAGGACCTCGAGCATCGGCGGCACCTGCTTGGCCAGCCGCGCGCGGACGACCTCGGGCCGGTCGTCGTTGCGCTGCCCGAGCGGCGTGCCTTCCTTGTCGCAGATCCCCGCCTGACGAGGGGGATCGCCGGAGGCGTGGTACGGCGTCCCGCAGGTGGGGCACACGAAGCGGCCGGCGACGCGCTGGATCAGCTGCTCGGTGGGCACGTCGATGTAGATCACCCGACGAATCCGCTCGCCGTGATCAGCCAGGGTGCGGTCCAGCGCCTCCGCCTGCCGGACGGTGCGCGGGAAGCCGTCGAGGATCGCCCCGCGCGCCGCATCGGGCTCTGCCAGGCGGTCCATGAACATCGCGATCGTCAGGTCGTCGGGGACCAGGTCTCCGTTCTCCATGTAGCCGCGCGCCTGCTCGCCGAGCGGCGTGCCCTCGCGCAGGTTGCGGCGAAAGAGGTCGCCCGAGGCGAGGTGCGGGATGTCGAGGCGTGCCGAGAGGAGCTCTGCCTGCGTTCCCTTGCCGGCGCCCACCGCACCGACCAGCAGCAGGATCAGCCGCTCGGCCGGGTCGGGCATTCGGGGGGCATCGGTCAACGGATGAAGCCTTCGTAATGGCGCATCAGCATCTGCGCCTCGAGCTGCTTCATGGTCTCGACCACGACGCTGACCACGATCAGCATGCTGGTGCCACCCAGCCGCAGGTTGGCGGTACCGGGGATCGCCGCGGAGACGATCAGCGGCAGCACAGCCAGGCCCGCCAGGAAGAGGGCACCGCCGAGCGTGATGCGATTCGTGACCCGCGACAGGAACTGCTCGGTCGGTCGGCCGGGGCGAATCCCGGGAATGAAGCCGCCGTTCTTGCGCAGGTAGTCGGCGGTCTGGTCGGGCCGGAACTGGAAGGCGGTGTAGAAGTAGGTGAAGAACACGACCAGGATGAAGTAGAGCGCGCCGTAGGCCGGGATGTTGTTCTGGCCGTTCAGGTTCTGGGAGATGAACTCGGCGACGCTCTTCACCCAGCCGATCGAGCTGGTGGTGAAGTAGAGCGCGATCTGCGCCGGGAACGCCAGGATGCTGAGCGCAAAGATGATCGGGATCACGCCCGCCATGGTCACCTTGAGCGGCAGGTACTGGGTCTGGCCCTGGTACATGCGCCGGCCGCGTACCCGGCTCGCGTACTGGACCGGGATGCGCCGCTGGCCTTCGTTGATGAACACGACGCCAGCGATGACGACGATCGAGATCAGAATGAACGGGAGGATGCGCAGCAGCCCGTCAGGCCCGGTCGCCACCGGCGCAGCCTGGTGCGGGATGCGCCCCACGATGCCGGCGAAGATGATGAAGCTGATCCCGTTGCCCAGGCCCCGCTCGCTGATCAGCTCGCCCAGCCACATCAGCAGAATCGTGCCGGCGGTGAAGCTCATCAGCAGCGACAGTGTCTGAAAACTGAAGAACGGCGCGGCGGGCAGGACACCGGCCCGCTGCAGAATCAGGCTGAAGCCGTAGCCCTGCGCGAAGGCGAGTGGAACCGTGAGCAGCCGCGTGTACTGGTTGATCTTGTTGCGGCCGTACTCCCCTTCCCGCGCCAGCTCGCCGAGGCTCGGGACCACGCCCTGCATCAGCTGCATGATGATGCTGGCGTTGATGTACGGGTTGACCCCCATGCCGATGATCGACGCCGTCGCCAGCCCACCGCCCGAGAACAGGTCGAGCAGGCCCAGCAGCTGGTTGCTGTTGAACAGGTTCGCCAGCTGCGTCTGGTTCACGTTCGGGACCGGCACGTTGGTCAGCACCCGGAAGATGAACAGGATGCCGAGCGTGAACAGGATCTTGCGCCGGATGTCCGGCGCTCGGAACGCGGTGACGAGGGAGTCGATCACCTAGGCGTCGCCATCGA
>JALYXZ010000186.1 GCA_030946825.1 Chloroflexota bacterium
CTCGGACTGGTGCTGCTCTTCCTGGGGGTGCTCTTTCCGGCGGCCCTGGTCACGTTCGTCGTCGCGCTGGTCTGGCTCTTGTCGGCCACGGTCGTGCTTCCCACCGCCGATCGGCTGGAGGGCCGCGCAACGCTGGAGGTCGACGAGGACTAGGGACTCTGCAGGTCGATCCGTTGCCCGGCGACGCGCACCTTCCGGAGGCGAAGCGACGGGGCGCCGGGCAATGGCCGCCTCGGACCCGGAGCGCCGGGCGAGAAGCCGAGCAGAGTCTGGGCCGCGAGCACGATGGCGCCGGTCGCCCAGGCCTGCGGCGCGCAGGCCGTCGGGTAGGCCACCAGGTCCGGCGTGGAGTGGCGGTCGAATCCGGCGAAGAGCTCCGGAAGGCGGTGGTGCGGGTCGCGGTCCGCGGCGTCGAGGAGCGCGTCCACGACCCGCCATGCCGCCTGCCCGTGGCCGTAGCGTGCCAGCCCGGCCGCGATCAGCGAGTTGTCATGCGGCCACACCGTGCCATTGTGGTAGCTGATCGGGTTGTAGCCTCGCATCCGGGTCGACATCGTCCGGACACCCCAGCCAGAGAACATGTCTGGCGCCATCAGGCGCTCGGCGACGGCGGCCGCTCGCCGGGGGGTCAGCGCCCCGCACCACAGCAGGTGGCCGGGGTTGCTCGTGACGCTGTCGATGTGTGCCCCCTCGCGGTCGATGCCCATCGCGTACGTCCCGTCGGCCGCCATCCAGAAGCGTTCGTCGATGGCGGCCGCGAGCGTCTCGGCCTGGCGGAGCAGGCGCGCCGCCTCATCGGTCCGCCCCAGGCGCAGGTAGACCTCGGCAAGCCCGCGCTTGGCCGCCACCACGTAGCCCTGCACCTCGACTGCGGCGATCGGCGGCTCCGCGATCCGTCCGTCCGCGAACCGATAGCTGTCCCAGGAGTCCTTCCACACCTGGTTGCGGATCCCGCTCGGGCTGCGCTGCTCGTACCAGACAAGGCCGTCGGCGTCGGTGCCGAAGCGGTCGATCCACTCGATCGCGCGCTCGACGGCCGGGAGGACCGCCCGCAGGCGAGTGGGAAGCGACCTTCGGGCATGCTCACCCGGCTCCGGCGCCGGTGCCGCGTCTGCGGAGAGCCACCCGCTCCAGCGGCAGGCCTCCACGAAGAGCATCACGTACAGCGGCGTCGCGTCGACCGATCCGTAGTAGCGCCCGTGCGGCACCTGGGCGAGCGCCGACAGCTCCCCGTGTCGGACCTCGTGGGGAATCTTCCCCGGCTCCTCGTCGCGGAAGGGGTCCACCGTGTCGCCCTGGTAGGCGGCCAGCTGCCGCAGGGTGCCGACCGCCAGCTCGCTGCCGAGCAGGAGGGTCTGCATCGTGGCGATGCAGGCGTCGCGACCGAAGACTGCGAGGTACCACGGGACACCGGCGGCCGGGATGAAGCCCCCCTGGGGCACGGTCAGCAGCAGCGAGGCCATGTCGAAGGCCGCCTGTCGCCAGGCCGAGGCAAGGCGCGCGTCGCCGGTCTCCAGCAGCGGGATGCGGCCGGCCCATCGGTTGACGCCTTCCGGATCGCTGCTGATGGCCGACGGCAGCGGATGCGGACCGTCGTCCTGGGACTCCTCGCCCGCGACCTCGACGTGCAGCTCCCAGGGCACGCCACGCTCGAGGCTGACCGTCAGGCTGCAGGACCCGGCAGCTTCCCAGCGGACGTCGCGGTCGAGCGTGACGGTGGTCGAGCGACGATACCCGGCGCGGTCATAGCGATAGCAGAGCCGCCTGCCCTCCTGCTCCCGGCGGACGCTGCGCCGCAGCTTCTTGCGTCCGCGCACCTCGAAGATGTCGGCGAAGTCGGCATCGAACGCGAGCCTGAGCTCCAGCTCGAGCGGCTGTTCCGCGTAGCTGATCAGCCGGATCCGCTCCCGCAGGCTGTCGCGGATCTCGCGGTCGCGGATCGCCGCCAGCGCATTCGGGCCGACGGGGAAGTCGGCGGGGTTGGTCAGGTAGAAGCTTGCCTGCCGGTGACCGTGGAGCAGGGAGGAGAGGCGTTCCAACGGTCGCCCGTCGATCGACACCTCGAAGCGCGACAGGAAGCGCGTATCGGTCCGGAAGAAGCCGTGGTAGCTGCCGGGCGCGATGTCGCCGATCGGATCGGAAACGCAGAAGTTGGCGTGCTCGATGACGGTTACCGCATCGGCGTTGGTGGACGGCTCCATCCCGGTCAAGGAGCCTCACGTTACACGCCCCCGGCGGTCAATGCTGGCCGAGCGTCCCCTTGACCCGCATCCGGTGCTCGGTGCGGCCGAACACCCAGCGCCCGAGCAGCAGCGTGCCCAGCGCGAAGAGGACGAGCAGGATCCACTCGAGAGCGGGGCTCAGCAGGGGCCGGGTGCCGAGGGCGTGCACCCGGAGCAGGTCGAGTGCGTAGGTGGTCGGCAGCAGGTAGGCGATCCAGCGCACCGCGACCGGTAGCACGACCACCGGAAACATCACGCCCGAGACGATGGCGAACAGGAAGTTGGTGGCGTCCACGAAGAAGCTCGGTTCCCGGAGCAGGAGCACCATCGAGGCGACCAGGTAGCCGATGCCGATCATGCTGCCCGCGGCCAGCATCAGCACCGGCAGTGCCAGCCAGATGCCTGGTGAGAAGGACGCGCCAAAGACGAACAGGCCGATGCCCAGCAGCACCAGGCTCGCGGCGCCCGAGATGACCAGCCCCGAGATCGCGCGCCCGATGACGAGCGTTTCCGGCGAGGTGGGGGTCAGCCATGCCGGCTCCAGCGTGCCCGCGTCCATCTCGCGCTTGAAGCTGAAGGCGATCTCCCAGAAGGCCGTTCCGACCAGGCCACCGACGATCATCCCCAGGAACAGGAAGCCGGCGAGGTCCGAGGTGCCCGCGGATGCCTCCAGCCCGATGGCGCGGCCGCCCACCAGGAAGGTGGCGCCCAGGAGCAGGCTGGGCAGCAGGAACTGGTAGAGCGGCTGCAACACCTCGTTGACCGCGTTGAGGGGATACCGGACGGCGATGCGCAGCTCCTTGCGGGCGATCGCCAGCGCCGCTCGGGTCTCCGCCTTCAGCGCGGACCGGCCCGACATTTCAGTACGAGGCAAGCGAGCCGCCACGCCGTGCGTAGCGCTCGGTACGGTGGAAGGCGATCACGGCCAGCACCGAGATCGCTGCGCCAAGGCCCAGCAGGATCGCCAGGTCGGGCAGCGCACCGACCAGGGCGCTGCTGCCCAGCAGCACGCTGCGCAGGTCGCCGATCAGGTACGTGGGCGGCAATGCCAGCGCCACCGCGTGCGCCCAGCCGGGGAGGATGACGATCGGAAAGCTCATCCCACAGAACACGGTGAACACGCCGCGCACCCCCTGGACCAGGGCGTGCACCTCGCCGAAGCGAAGCACGACCGCGGCGAACAGCGCGCCGAGGCCGTACAGGGCCGGAACCGCTACCAAGATCACCCCCAGCGCCCGCAGCGCCTCCGGCGGGGTGATCGCGACGCCGAAGAAGACGACCAGCACGGTTCCGACGATGGCGAACATCCAGACTGCCCAGGCCACCTGCGAGACCAGCGGGCCGAAGAGGATCACGAGCCGGGAGACGGGAGTCATGAACAGCGCCTCCAGCGAGCCGCGCACCTGCTCGGTCCGCAGGGCGGTCCCGGGTCCCCACAGGATCATGCTGATCCACATGTACGCTGCCCAGCCGAGGAACAGGAAGCCGGCGACCTGTGACGTGCCGGTCCGGGCCGCGAAGGCGTCCAGCGCAGCGGTGCTGTCGCCGGCATAGCCGCGCGCCTGGAGCACGTAGGCGATCGGGAGCACGATCGGCCAGAACAGGAAGCCGAACATCAGGCTCGGGTAGCGGCGCAGCAGACGCCACTCCTTCATGCCGGCGGCACCGAATGCGCGCAGGTCGGCTGCCGCCGAGCCGAGTCGACCCGACCGAGGGTTGCTCATTCGCGCAGCGCCCGACCGGTGAGCGACAGGAACACGTCCTCGAGCGTGACAGGCACGACCTCGACGTGGTTGATCGTGGCGCCCGTGGCGCGGGCAGCGTCGAAGGCAGCGGGGACGAAGTCCCGTGCGCTGCGACAGTGGATGGTGACGTTCAGCGTTCCGTTCTCGCGAGCCGAGTGGGCGATCGACCCGCCTCGGGCCAGCCGGTCGAGGACGGCACTCTCCGGCTCGCCCCCGGACAGTTCCAGCCGCACCACCTCGGTCGCCGCGATCGTCCGCTTCAGCCGGGTGGGCGTGTCGAGCGCCACCACTCGGCCGTGGTCGACGATCGCGATCCGGTCGCAGAGCTGGTCTGCTTCTTCCATGTAGTGCGTCGTCAGGAGCACGGTGCGCCCCTCGCCGCGAAGCTCGACGACCCGCTCGCGAAGGTCCCGCGCGGACTGCGGATCGAGGCCGACGGTGGGCTCGTCGAGAAGGAGGATCTCCGGGTCGGGAAGCAGCGCGCGCGCCAGGACGAGCCGCTGGCGCATCCCGGTGCTGAAGCGTTCGACGTAGTCATCGGCGCGGTCGGTCAGGCGCACGGTCTCGAGCGCTCGCGTGACTCGGGCGCGCGACTCGGCGGCGGGGACGTGATAGAGGGCGGCGAAGTACTCGAGATTCTCCCGGGCGGTCAGTTTCCAGTACACGCTCCGTCCGTCGGAGAGCACCGCGCCCATTCGGCGCCGGACCTCTCGCGGCTCGGCAACGACATCGATACCCAGCACCCGCGCGCTGCCCGCGGTCGGCTCCAGCAGCGTGGCCAGCATCCGCATCGTGGTCGTCTTGCCGGCGCCGTTCGGGCCGAGCATGCCGAAGATCTCGCCGCGCTCGACTCGCAGGTCGACCCCGTCCACCGCGCGGAAACGCTCGCGCTGGTCGGCTTCACCGCGGATGCGCTGCCAGATCGTTCGACGCCCGCGCTCGAACTCCTTGACCAGCCCGACCGCCTCGATCGCCGGCCCGCGGGTCGTCCCGCTCGTCTGCCGGCCAGTCCGCCCAATCGGCTCCATCGGGTATCCGCTCATCTCGCGCGCTCCATCATTCGACGCTGATCAGCACGCCGTCGCCGTCCTCATCCTCGACATCCAGGATGGGACCGAGCATGCCGCCGCTGACCGCCTGCCGGATGCGGTCGCTCTGTTCGGTGGAGAGGCCCGGGACCATGCGCGCCGCCATGTCGGCGAAGGCAAGCGGAATGCGCAGGTTCACGACCTGTCGTCCTCGCTCCGAGACTCGAATCCGGACCTGTCGCGCGCTCCCAGCAGCCATGTCTCCCCGAGCCGCGTCACCCGCTCCGCCGGGGCGTGATCGTGCGCCGGCGCTGCCCAGCGCGTCGATCAGTGGCGCGGCTTCGCCGGGGGAGAGCCGGCCATCGGCCACCAGCTGGAGGACCAGCCTCAGCTCATCGGCCACGGTCAGCTCCGCCGAGCCGTCGGGCGGCTTCGTCGACGTCGATCTCGCCGCGTTCCAGCGCCCGGAGGACGTCGAGGTCCTGCAGCGCATCGGGTGCCACCTGGCCATCGGCCCCCGGCGCGGTTGGGGCGGTCGGCGCGGTTGGCGCCGTTGGCGCGGACGGAAGCCGCCGCGGCGCGCGCAGCAGGAGGTCGCCGGACATCGACGAGAAGGCGATCCGCGCCGCGCCGTCGCCGACCGTCACGCGTCTTCGATCGGCTCGCCCCTCGAGCCGATGCGGGAGGCTGGAGTGGATCTCCGTCGAGAGGCCGCGGACCTCGACCGTCGCGCCGCCGACCAGCCCGATGGCCACGTCCCCGCTGACCGTCTCGAGCCGATGGGGTGCTGCGGCATCGAGCGCGCCCTCGACCTCCAGGTCGCCGCTCACCGACGCGGCCCGCAGTGCAGAGAAGCGCTGCGTGACGACCGACAGGTCGCCGCTCACCGACCGGGAGTCGAGGTCGAGCGCCGCGTCGGCGCGGATCGTCGTGTCGCCCGATACGGTTTTGACCGCGAGCGTACCGCCCGCAGGGGTGAGCAGCAGGTCGCCGGAGATCGTGACGTACGACTGCACGCCCGCGAAGCCGTCGGCGGTCAGGTCGCCGCTCACCGTCTCCACGTGCAGCTCGCATTCGGCAGGCAGCTCGAGATCCACGTCAAGCTCGACGGATTCGGCGCCGCGGAAGAGCCGGCTGACCGATCCGAGCCGCGAGCCTGCGTGCCGGGTGCGTTCCTCGACCGCGAGCCGGCCCGTGGTCCGCGAGACCTGCAGCTGCACCTCGTCCATCAGCCGATCCACGTCGGCCTCCGAGGAGGCGCTGAGGCTGAAGGTGGCATGCACGCGTGCCAGTGTCCCTGCCGTGGCCCGTACCCGCACGTCTGCATCGGTGACCTTGATCAGCACGCTGCCGCGGGCTCCGACCTCGTGCTCGATCGACTGCGTGCGTACGAAGCTCGCCATCTACGCCTCTCGGGCTGAGGCCCGCAGGGCCGCGGCGGCCTCGTCGGCGGTGATCTCGCGGCGTGCAAGCCGCTCGAGGATCTCGCGGCGACCGGTCGCCGGTGCAGCGTCGGATTGGAGCTCCTCGGGGCTGCCCGCCAGCACGTCGGCATCGAGGGAAGCGGCGGCGGTCTCGCCCAATCCGAGCGCACGGACCAGCGCGTCGACTCGACCGCGCACCGTCGGGTAGGAGATTCCGAGCTCTCGCTCCATCTCCTTCAGGTTGCCGCGCGAACGCAGGAAGCTCTCCAGAAGGGAAAGCTGCTCGCGGCCGAGGCGCCCGAAACGCCCGACGCTGAACTCGCCCTCGAGCGCGGTGCCGCAGGTGCGGCAGTGGAGGCGGGTGATGGCCAGCTCCGCCTCGCACACCGGGCAGGTGGAGATCACGTCGCGAGCCATCTAGCGCCGCTCCGCCGAGCGTCCGTCGCGCGACGGCCGTGCAAGCCGATAGACCCGTCGAACGGTTCCGCGAAGCGCCGCCCGCTGGCGGGCGGTCTGCTCCAGGCGGTCCTCGGTGGCCATCCGGGCGTAGTGGAGCCGGTAATCCAGCATCTTGCGAGTCCTCCTCGGAATCGTTCAGTTTGATGAGCGTGAATGCGCGCTGACGGGCGCAAAGATAACTCCCCACCTGCGCGATGTCAAGCTATGACTTCACAATCCTCAATATGGGTTCTCACAAGTTCGGAGAGTCGCATCGTTCTGAGTATCTGGGGCTCGGGTGCGGCCTCGACCGGCACACCCTGCACCGGGTGGGCTACCATCGGTACAGCCCGATGCAGCCGCGCCTCTATCCCTACTCCCCGGACCGCGACGTCTACCGACTTCTGCAGGTCAAGCCCGGCGCCTCCACCGCCGAGGTCGTCGAGGCCTGCCGCCGGTTGGCGCGCACGTTTCACCCCGATCGGAACGGCTCGCCGCGCGCCACCGAGGAGATGCAGGTGGTCAACGCCGTTCGCGGCCTGCTGACCGATCCCGCCGCGCGCGCCGCTTACGACCACGCGCGCCGACGCTGGTGGGCCACCGCGCACCAGCAACCAGACCGCTATGTCCGACCCCGGGAGGCCTCGACCGTCGTGGCCAGGCCGTTGAGCGGGCCGAGACGCACGCTGCGCGCGTTGCTGATCGGGCTGCGCGCCACCCTGGCCGCATTGGCGCCGGTCCGCTGCGAGGCGTGTCGGGCCGCGGTCGGGACCAACGACGCGGCATGCGCCGCCTGTGGCCGCCGTCTGCTTGCGGGTGGGTCGCCCGATCAGCGGGCCGGCAGCGTCAGTTAGGCCAGGAGGGGGTCGGTCCGGTCCGGGTCGATCCCCAGCTCGTCGATCGCGCGCACCAGCTCTTCGCGGCTCGCCTCGCCGGTGAGACACAGGCCGTGGAGGGCGGCGTAGGCGATGTGCTCCGAGGAGACCTCGAAGTGGGTGCGCAGCGCCTCGCGCGTGTCGCTGCGGCCGAAGCCATCGGTGCCGAGCACCTCGTACGGGCCTGCGATCCAGCGCCCGACCATGTCGGGTACCTGCTTCATGTAATCGGTCGCGGCGACCGTCGGGCCCGGGGCTCCGGCCAGCTGCCGGGCCAGGTACGAGACGCGAGGCTCGGCGTCGGGGTGCAGCCGGTTCCAGCGCTCGATGGCGAGCGCGTCGTTGCGCAGGAGCTGGAAGCTGGTCACGCTCCACACGTCGGCCGCGACGCCGTGCCGCTCGGCAAGGATCTGCTGGGCGCGCACCGCCTGGTGCAGGATCGAGCCGGAGGCGAGGAGTTGGACGCGACGTCCGGCCCCCTCTGCTGCTCGATACCGATAGATCCCCCGCAGGATGCCTTCCTCGACGTCGTCGGGGAGCGCTGGCATCGGCCAGTTCTCGTTGTAGAGCGTCACGTAGTAGAAGACATCCTCCCCGTCCACGTACATGCGGCGGATGCCGTCACGCACGATGACCGCCAGCTCGTAGGCGACCGCCGGATCGTAGGCGCGGATGTTCGGGATGGTGCTGGCCAGCACGTGGCTGTGCCCGTCATCGTGCTGCAGCCCCTCGCCGGTCAGGGTGGTGCGCCCTGCCGTGGCCCCCATCATGAAGCCGCGGCCGCGTGAGTCGCCAAAGGCCCACACCAGGTCTCCGGTGCGCTGCATGCCGAACATCGAGTAGAAGATGTAGAAGGGGATCATCGGTTCGGCATGGACCGAGTAGCTGGTGCCGGCCGCGGTGAAGTCGGCCATCGCGCCCGCCTCGGTGATCCCCTCCTCGAGGATCTGGCCGTCGGTCTTCTCGAGGTAGCTGAGCAGGAGCTCCTTGTCGACCGGCGTGTAGCGCTGTCCAAGCGGGTTGTAGATGCCAACCTCCTTGAACAGCGGGTCCATGCCGAAAGTCCGCGCCTCGTCCGGGATGATCGGTACGATGCGGCGCCCGACGTGCGGGTCGCGGACCAGGTTGCGGACGAGCCGGCTGAACGCCATCGTCGTCGAGGCGGGCCGCTCGGAACCGGCGAACAGCTCCGCGAACGCGGCGTCGCCGACCGGTGGCAGCGGACCCGCGGGTGCCGGCCGGCGGGGCAGCGAGCCTCCGAGTGCCCGCCGCCGCTCCTGCATGTACTCGATCAGCGGCGAGTCCGGTCCGGGGTGGTAATAGGGCGCGTCCTTGAGCTGTGCATCCGGGATCGGCAGCTCCAGCCGGTCGCGGAAGATCTTCAGCTCGTCCAGGGTCAGCTTCTTGGCCTGGTGGGTGACGTTGCGTGCCTCGATCCCCGGGCCCAGCGTCCAGCCCTTGACCGTCTTGGCCAGGATCGCGACCGGCGCCCCGGTGTGGGCCACCGCGGCGGCATACGCGGCGTACACCTTTCGATAGTCGTGACCGCCGCGGCGCAGCTTGGTGAGCTCCTCGTCGGACAGGTGCTCGACGAGAGCCCTGAGCCGAGGGTCCGGGCCAAAGAAGTGCTCGCGGATGAACGCGCCATCCGCGACGCTCAGTCGCTGGAAGTCGCCATCGAGCGTGTCGCTCATCTTGTTGAGGAGCACGCCGTCCTTGTCCCTCGCGAGCAGGTCGTCCCACTCTCGGGCCCAGATGACCTTGATCACATGCCAGCCGGCGCCCCGGAAGGTGGCCTCCAGCTCCTGGATGATCTTGCCGTTGCCGCGCACCGGGCCGTCGAGCCGCTGCAGGTTGCAGTTGACGACGAAGGTCAGGTTGTCGAGCCCTTCGCGGGCAGCCAGCGACAGCGCGCCGACCGACTCCGGCTCGTCCATCTCGCCGTCGCCCAGGAAGGCCCAGACGCGCTGACCGGCAGTGTCGGCGATGCCGCGCGCGGCGAGGTAGCGGTTGAAGCGGGCCTGGTAGATGGCGCTGATCGGCCCCAGGCCCATGCTGACCGTCGGGAACTGCCAGAAGTCGGGCATCAGTCGCGGGTGGGGATAGGAGGACAAGCCGCCCGGCCACAGCGCCTCGCGGCGGAAGTGGTCGAGCTGCTCCTCGGTCAGGCGGCCCTCCAGGAACGCGCGGGCGTAGATCCCCGGGGCAGCGTGACCCTGGAAGTAGACCAGGTCTCCCGGGCCGTCGTCATGACCGCGGAAGAAGTGGTTGAACCCGACCTCGTACAGGCTGGCGGCCGAGGCATAGGTCGACAGGTGGCCGCCGATGCCCTCGAATCGGGTGTTCGCCCGCAGGACCATGGCCAGCGCGTTCCAGCGGATGATGCGCCGGATGCGAAGCTCGATGGCCTCGTCGCCGGGGAAGTAGGGCTCCTGCTCGGGGGAGATGGTGTTGATGTAGCGCGTCTGCACCAGCGGTGGGAGGCCGACCTGGCGCTGGCGAGCGCGCTTGAGCAGCTTGTAGACCAGGAATCGCGCCCGCTCCGGCCCCGCCTGGTCGACGACCGCGTCGAGCGAGTCGATCCACTCCTGGGTCTCGGTCGGGTCGATGTCCGGCAGCTGCTGCTTGAACTGGTCGAAGATCTCGTGCATCCGCCTCCTATGGTACAGACCGATGCCGCCGGTTGCCCCCCGAGCGGCTAGACTCACCGACCGATGTCCCGCGCCGAACGCCGCGCCTATGAGCGCATGACGAAGAAGCAGGACCGCTACGCGCTGCCGGTCTCGCCGGCGAGCAAGCGGCGGGCCGAGAAGGTCGCCCAGCAACGCGCCGCCCGCCCCGCACGGCCGGCCGGAGAGTTCAGCTCGCGCTATCTGCTGGTCGTTCTGCTCGGCGGGGGCATCGCGGGCCTCCTGGCGCTGTCCGTCTCGTGGCCCAGCGGGATGCCGTTCGCGTTGTATGTCGGAATCGCCGCGGCGGGGGCCTGGGTCGCGCTGACCGTGGGACTCCGCCTCCTCCAGCGCCGAGTCGCTGCCCGGCGGTAGTTACCACCGGCGCCCGAGACAGACTGTGCGCGGGGCTTGACAAGGGGCCATCGGGGCGGGAAGTTGCCATCGCACACCGGCGCGCCCGCTCGGCTCGACGCGCTGTGTCGTGCGTCCGCTGTGAACTGGGGGAAGGAGGCCGCCTTCGCCCATCGCGATGCTCCGTCACCCGCGGCGGCGGGGCGTTCTCCAGGATCTGGCCAACCTCGATAGGGAGATCCTCATGAAGCGAACGACGTTGACCCAAGAGCTGCTCGCAGAGTTCCTCGGCACCTTCACCCTGATCGTGTTCGGCGTGGGGGTCGTGGCCCAGGTGGTCCTCACCGGGAAGGGGGATTTCCTGTCCATCAACATCGCCTGGGGCCTCGCGGTGGTGATGGGCGTCTACGTCGCCGGCGGCGTGAGCGGCGCTCACCTCAACCCGGCGGTGACGCTCGCGCTGGCCGCCCGACGCGGCTTCAGCTGGAACAAGGTGATTCCGTTCTGGGTCGCCCAGACCGCGGGCGCGTTCGTCGCCGCGGCCCTGGTCTACCTCGTCTACAAGGAGTCCTTCGACGCCATCGGCTACGGCGTGCCGAACATCGACAAGACCGGCACCACCGCCGGTGTCTTCTCGACCTACGCCGGCCTCGCGGGCAACGCGACGGTGAACGCCGGACATGCCATCGGGCTGCTGACGGGCCTCATCGACCAGATCGTCGGCACCATGATGCTGGTGATGGTCATCGTGGCGATCACCGACACGCGCAACACGGCACCGGGCGCCAACCTGGCGCCGTTCATCATCGGGCTGCTGGTGGTCGTCATCGGCGCGACGATCGGCGCGAACTACGGCTATGCGATCAATCCGGCGCGTGACTTTGGCCCGCGCCTGTTCAGCTTCTTCACTCACGGCGCGAACGTCTTCAACGCCACGGGACCGAACTTCTTCTGGGTCCCGATCGTCGGTCCGCTGATCGGTGGCGTCCTCGGCGCGTACGTCTATGACTGGTTCATCGGTAACGGGCTGCCGGCGGTCAGCGAGGAGCCCGGCCGGGTCCCGGAGGACCCGGACGTGGGGACCGCGGTCCGCGAGGCCGAAACGGCATGAAGAAGCTCATCAACGCACCGGACAGCCTCGTCGACGAGGCATTGGCCGGGATGGCCGCCGCCCATCCCGATCTCATCAGGATCATCGATCCGAACGTCATCGTTCGGGCCGATGCTCCCCGGCAGGGCAAGGTCGGGATCGTCTCCGGTGGAGGCTCCGGCCATGAGCCGATGCACGGCGGCTTCGTGGGACTCGGCATGCTGGATGCCGCGTGCCCGGGGGCCGTCTTCACCTCCCCGGTGCCGGACCAGATGCTGGCCGCCACCAAGGCGGTTGATGGCGGCGCCGGCGTGCTCCACATCGTGAAGAACTACACCGGCGACATCATGAACTTCGAGCTGGCCGCCGAGCTGGCGCAGGGCGAGGGGATCGAGGTCGCCAGCGTGGTGATCGCCGACGACGTCGCGGTCCAGGACTCCCTCTACACGGCCGGCCGCCGCGGGGTGGGAGGCACGGTCCTTGCCGAGAAGATCGTGGGCGCCGCGGCCGAAGAAGGACAGGACCTCGCGACGCTGAAGGCGCTCTGCGAGCGCGTGCAGGCCAACGTGCGGTCGATGGGCATGGCGCTCACCAGCTGTACCGTGCCGGCCGCAGGGAAGCCGACCTTCGAGATCGGGGACGACGAGCTGGAGATCGGCATCGGCATCCACGGCGAGCCCGGACGGGAGCGGCGCGCGATGGCGACGGCTGACGAGGTCACCGAAATGCTGCTGACCCCGATCCTGGACGACCTGCCGTTCAGCTCCGGTGATCGGGTGCTGGCCTTCGTCAACGGGATGGGCGGAACGCCGCTGATCGAGCTGTACGTCGTCTACCGCAAGGTCGTCCAGATGTGCGCGGACCGTGGGGTGCGCATCGAGCGCAACCTGATCGGCAGCTACATCACCTCGCTCGAGATGGCGGGCTGCTCGATCACCCTGCTCAAGCTCGACGACGAGATGACCCGCCTGTGGGATGCCCCGGTTCACACCGCGGCGCTCCGGTGGCAGTAGCGGCGCGGTGACCGAGATCGGCGCGGCCGAGCTGATCCGCGGCGTGGAGCTCTTTGCGGAGCGTCTGCGGGAGCGGAAGGCGGAGCTCACCGATCTCGACTCGAAGATCGGTGACGCGGACCACGGGATCAACATGGATCGCGGCTTCACGGCGGTCGCCGCGAAGCTCCCCGAGCTGACGGACGCCGACCTGGGCACGATCGGCAAGGCGGTGGGGATGACGCTCATCTCCACCGTCGGCGGTGCCAGCGGCCCGCTGTACGGAACCTTCTTCCTGCGCCTCGGGACCGCCCTCGGCGATCGGCGAACGGTCAGCGGTCAGGAGTTCGGTGCGGCACTACGCGCCGGGCTCGAGGGGGTCAAACAGCGCGGCCGGGCCGAGCCCGACGACAAGACGATGGTCGATGCCATGGCGCCGGCAGTCGACGCCTACGACTCCCGCATCGGCGAGGCCGACCCGGCCGATGCGCTGCGCGCCGCCGCGGCGGCCGCGGCGGCGGGACGCGATCGGGTCACCCCGCTCGTAGCCCGCAAGGGGAGAGCAAGCTACCTGGGAGAGCGCTCGGCGCACCATGCGGACCCGGGCGCCACCTCAACCACGATCCTGTTCGAATCGCTGCGCGATGCCATCGCGGGCGGCTGACGGGATCCTCGCTGACTGAAAAAGGAGCGTTGATCGACATGGCGAAGTACGTCCTGGCCCTCGACCAGGGCACGACATCGAGCCGAGCAATCCTCTTCACGCCGCAGGGCACCATACACAAGGTGGCGAACCAGGAGTTTCCCCAGATCTACCCCTCGCCGGGCCACGTGGAGCACGATCCGGAGGCAATCTGGGATTCGCAGCTGGCGGTCGCCAAGAAAGTGATTGCGGACGCCGGCGCCTCGACCGAGGACATCGCCGCGATCGGCATCACCAATCAGCGGGAAACGACCCTGGTCTGGGACAAGAACACCGGGAAGCCGGTGCAGAACGCCATCGTGTGGCAGAGCCGGATCACCGCCGGCTACTGCGACTCGCTCAAGGCCAAGGGCCTCGAGGACACGGTCCGAGAGAAGACCGGGCTGCCGATCGATGCCTACTTCAGCGGAACGAAGATCAGGCACATCCTGGAGAACAACCCCGGGGCGCGCGAGAAGGCGGAGCGGGGTGAGCTGCTGTTCGGCAACGTCGACGCTTTCCTGATCTGGCGCCTGACCGGCGGCAAGGTGCACGTCACCGACTACAGCAATGCCAGCCGGACGATGGTCTTCAACATCCACACCCTCGACTGGGACGATGAGCTCCTGGGCGAGATGGGGATCCCGCGCTCGATGATGCCGCAGCCCCGTCCTTCCTCGGAGGTCTATGGCGAGACCGATCCGGAGTTCTTCGGCGCGCCGCTGCGGATCGCGGGCGTAGCAGGCGACCAGCAGGCGGCCACCTTCGGCCAGGCGTGCTTCGAGCCGGGACTCGCCAAGCAGACGTATGGCACCGGTTGCTTCATGCTGATGAACACCGGCGAGGAGGCCGTCCCTTCCAAGAACGGGCTGCTGACCACCGTCGGCTGGGGCTACGACAACAAGGTCACCTACTGCCTCGAAGGCGCGATCTTCATCGGTGGGGCCGCCGTGCAGTGGGTCCGTGACGGCCTGCGGGCGATCACCGAATCGGCAGATATCGAGAAGCTCGCCGGCAAGGTTGAGGACACCGGAGGTGTCTACCTGGTGCCGGCATTCGTGGGTCTCGGGGCGCCGTACTGGGACCAGTACGCCCGCGGCGCGATCGTGGGGCTGACGCGCGGATCGACCATCGAGCACATCGCCAAGGCCACCGTCGACTCGATGGCCTACCAGACCCGCGAGGTGCTGGAGGCGATGCAGATCGACTCAGGGGTCACCCTCAAGGAGCTGAAGGTCGATGGCGGCGCGGTCGTCAACGATGCGCTCATGCAGTTCCAGGCCGATATCCTCGGCGTGGCGGTCGAGCGGCCGAAGGTGGCCGAGACGACGGCGCTCGGTGCCGCGTATCTCGCCGGGCTGGCGGTCGGCTTCTGGAAGGACACCGGTGACGTGACGGCCAACTGGGCCCTCGACCGGCGGTTCGAGCCGGCGATGGACGACGAGCGCCGGGAGAAGCTGTATCGCGGCTGGAAGAAGGCGGTCCAGCGCTCGCTCGACTGGGAGGAGCACTAGTCCCCGACGCGCTGACGCGGGCCGGACCTCCGGCCCCCGTCAGCCCAGCCCCCGTATGCCCAGCGCTCAGCACGACCAACCGGAGGCGCAGCTGATGACCGACTCCGCACCACCCGGCGCGGTCGGAGTGGTCGTCGTTTCCCACTCCGGGCCACTGGCCGAGGCGGTCACCCAACTCGTGGCTCGGCTCGCCAACCTGCAGGTCGACGGCCCCTCGCTCGCCGCCGCCGGCGGCCTCGACGACGGGAGCCTGGGGACCGATGCGGTACGCATCGCGGACGCCGTGCGCGCCGCAGACCGGGGAGCCGGCGTGGTGGTCGTCGCCGATCTCGGCTCGGCGATCCTTTCCGCGCGCACCGCCCTGGAGGAGCTTCTCGAGCCGGAACTCGCCTCCCGCGTGAGGCTCAGCGGCGGGCCGCTGGTCGAGGGCGCCTTCGTGGCGGCCGTCCAGGCCGCGGCCGGGGATGAACTGGACGGCGTCGTGGCTGCGGCGGACGAAGCGTGTCGAATGGAGAAGCTGGAGTCCGGCCGGTGATCGGGCTGGTCGTGGCCGCCGCATTCGGCTACCTCCTGGGCGCGATTCCCTTCGGCGTGGTGGTCGGCAGGGTGACCCGCGGCGTCGACATCCGCGACTACGGCTCGCACCGCACCGGCGCGACCAACGCCCTGCGCACGCTCGGCACGCGCGCCGCGGCGCTCGTCTTCCTCCTCGACTTTGGGAAGGGAGCGATGGCGGTCCTGGTCGCCTGGCTGCTGCCGGCGAGCTGGTCCGGAAACCTTGCCGCGTGGGCACCCGCGCTGGCGGGCGTGGCGGCCATCATCGGACATAACCGGTCGGTGTTCATCGGCTTCACCGGCGGCCGGGGTGTGGCGACCTCGACCGGCGCGCTCGTCGCGCTCGCGCCGTGGGCCATCGCGGTCCTGGCCCCGGTGGTGGTCTTGCTGGTGTGGCGCACCCGGTACGTGTCACTCGGTTCGGTGATCGGTGCTCTCCTGGCACCGGTGGTGGTCGGGGTGCTGCATCTGGCCGGCCTCGCCTCCCTTGCCGCTTTGTTCTACGCGCTGGGGGCGGCGCTGCTGGTGACCGGATCCCATGCCGACAACATCGGTCGCCTGCGAGCGGGAACGGAGCGCAAGCTCGGGCAGAAGGAGGAGGTGCGGCATGCCTGAGATCGAGCTCGAGATCCGCAACCCATCGGGCCTGCACGCCCGCCCGGCGGCCACCTTCGTCAAGGCGGCGGCCGCCTTCGGATCGGACATCCGCCTCGTGAATCTGTCGCGAGACCCCGCTCGGCAGGTGAATGCCAAGAGCGTGCTCGGCCTGCTGGCCGCGGGGGTGACGCACGGACAGCGGATCCGGGTCAGCGCGGAGGGGCCGGACGCAACGGAGGCGCTACGGGCGCTTGCCGAGCTCGTGGAGAGCGGCGTCGGCGAGCAGGTCGGGCCGCCAGCCGGCAGCGCACCGCCTGCGCCGGCATCGTGAGCACCACCCTGCGCGGGATCGCCGCGGCGCCCGGAATCGCCATCGCGCCGGCATGGCGCTACGAGCCCCAGCCTGCCGACCAGGCCCGTGACGAGCTGGGACTCGAAGATGCCATCGCGGCGGCGACTGCCCAGCTGAATTGTCTCGTCGAGCGGCTCACCGCGGCCGGACGCCCGGCCGAAGCCGAGATCCTCGAGGCGCAGATCATGATGGCAAACGATCCGGAGCTGGTGGCCGAGGCGCGGCGGCGGATGAGCGCCGGGGAGCCGACCAGCACCGCGGTCTCGCGCGCGGGAGCGGCCGCC
>JALYXZ010000240.1 GCA_030946825.1 Chloroflexota bacterium
GTCCGCGGACCGGGCGTTTTTCTATGCCGTCCGGCACTCCGCGCAGACGCCGACGATCGTCACGTGAGACGGATCGACCGCGAACCCGATGCCGCCGAAGACCTCCGCGACGGCTGATGCGCGGGGCTCATCGATCTCCCAGTGGCGCCCGCACCGATCGCAGTGCAGGTGTCCGTGCTCGGCGGCCGCACCGACGTGGAACTCCTCCCGACCGTCGGCACCGTGCCCGTGACGCACCAGGCCGAGCTGCTCCAGGAGGTCGAGTGTCCGATACACGGTGGAGGGCACGACCTTGGTCTCGCGAGCGCGGCAGCGCTCGATGAGCTCGGAGCCGGTGATGTGCCCCTTGGTTCTCGCCAGCACATCGACCACCGCCCGCCGCTGCGGCGTCCAACGCAGTCCGCGGTCATGCAGCTGCTCCCGGACCGAATCCCAGCGCCGGCGGTCGGCCGGCGTCACGCGCGGCGACGTCATCGGCGCAAGTATACGAACGCCACGCTGTTGCAACTGATTGCAGTAGTGCGCGAGGGAGCCTAGACTCCCGATTCCGGCATCCAGTGCCGGGCCGTCGGCGAGAGAGGACCATGGTTCACAGCGTCGCCCAGCTGCTGCGCACCGCCAGTCCGGTGCGGAGCCGGATCATCCGGCTGTATGCCTTCCTGCTGGCCTTCAACGTGGTGGCCTGGGGGCTCGCCATCGCCGCCTCGATCTCCTATCCGATCCTGCTCCCGACCGCGCTGCTCGCCTACAGCTTCGGGCTGCGCCACGCGGTTGACGCGGATCACATCGCGGCCATCGACAACACGACCCGGAAGCTGATGCAGGATGGACAGCGTCCGGTGGCGGTCGGGCTCTTCTTCTCGCTCGGCCACTCGACGATCGTGGTCGCCCTCTCGGTCGTGGTCGCGCTGTCGGCCTCGATCGTCAGCGACATCCCGACGCTGAGGGAGATCGGGACGCTCATCGGGACCGGCGTGTCCGCCACCTTCCTCCTGATCATCGGCATCATCAACCTGGTCGTCCTGATCGACATCTATCGCATGTTCCGCAGGGTGGCGCGCGGGGGCGCCTACAGCGAGGAGAGCCTGGAGGAGTACCTCAGCCAGCGCGGCCTGCTGGCGCGGCTCTTCCGGCCGATGCTGCGGGTCATCCGTCGCAGCTGGCACATGTACCCGCTCGGGCTGCTGTTCGGCCTCGGGTTCGACACCGCCTCTGAGGTCGCGCTTCTCGGGCTGGCCGCCACGTCCGGAGCGAACCATGTGCCCGTGCTGTTCATCGGAGTGCTGCCCGCGCTCTTCGCCGCGGGCATGTCGCTGGTCGACGCGACCGACGGTGTCCTGATGCTGGGCGCGTACGGCTGGGCCTACATGAAGCCGATCCGCAAGCTGTACTACAACCTGAACATCACCCTTCTCTCGGTCCTGATCGCGTTCGCCATCGGTGGCATCGAGGTGCTCTCCCTCGTCGCGGAGCGGCTGCAGCTGCGCGGCGGGATCTGGGGCTTTGTCCGGAACCTCGACTTCGGGCTGATCGGGCTCGGGATCATCGCCATCTTCGTGGTGAGCTGGGCGCTGTCGACCGCCATCTACCGATGGAAGGGCTACGACCACCTCCCCGTTTCGGACCGCAGCCGCGGGTCGGCCGGACCTTCCTGATCGGCGTTCGGTAACCGATCGCGTACACCCTGCGTCGCGGCACGAGGTTGCCCGGCGGTGAAGTAACGCGAGGTGCCTGATGTCCAACTCCGCGCTCCGGCTCAGCGGACTGGTGGCGATCGCCGCGACGCTGGCTGCCTGCAGCGGCAGCCCGGCGGGTGCCGCCTCCGCCTCGAGCAGCGCGTCCTCCTCGGCCGCGGCATCCAGCTCGACCGCGGCATCTTCTTCGGCCTCCGCTTCCGCCTCGACCGCCGCATCCGCGTTCGCGCTCGAGGCAAAGCAGGTCGGATCGCAGGGCACGATCCTCGTGGCCGGATCGAACGGGATGACCGTCTACACCTTCGCGAAGGATGTTCCGAACAGCGGGAAGAGCAACTGCACGGGCGGATGCCTGGCGACCTGGCCGGCGCTCACCGTGAGCTCCGCAAGCGGAGCTACCGGCAGTTCCGCCGTGACTGGCAAGATCGCAACCATCACCCGCTCCGACGACAGCAGCCTGCAGGTCACCTACAACGGGCTGCCGCTCTACTTCTTCAAGAACGATCGCGCACCGGGCGACGCGAACGGCGTCTACACCAACTGGATGATCGTCAAGCCCTGAACGGGTCGGCCACCCGATCGCGCCTGGCCAGTACGCGCGCAGCCTCGGCTTCCGCGTCCGACAGGCGGCTTCCTGCTCGCGGATCCTCCCGAGGAACTCAACACTTCTAGACTTTGCCTCCCCTTCGGGTCAGAATCCTGTGCATGGTCAAGGTCAGTGATTCGGCCATCCGCATCGGGCAGGCGGCTGAGGCGCTGGGAGTCAGTGTCGAGACGCTTCGGCGCTGGGAGGCCCGCGGCCAGCTCACCACCCAGCGATCGGCGGGCGGCCACCGAACCCTGACGCTCCGCGAGCTGCGCCGTCTGCTGGAGCATCGGAGACAGGCTGCGCGCGAGCGGCCGATCGTGGCGCAATCGGCGCGCAATCGGTTCAGCGGCATCGTCAGCCGCGTCGAGCGCGATGGGCTGGTGGCGGTCGTCGAGGTCGTTTCGGGGCCGCATCGGCTCGTAAGCCTGATGACCGCCGAGGCGGCCGAAGAGCTCGGGCTCGAGCCGGGCAGCGAAGCCGTCTGCGTCGTGAAGGCGACCAACGTGATCGTGGAGGTGCCGGCCCCCGGGGCGCGCGGACATGCCCGCTAGCCGTTGGCTGGTCGCGTGCGTTGCGCTGATCGTCGGCCTGGACGGCTGCGCGTCAGCCGCGCCAACGCCCACCCCGCAGCCCGGCGGCGCCCTCACCGTGCTCGCCGCCGCCTCGCTGCAGGCCCCGTTCGCTGAGCTGAAGCGAGCGTTCCAGGCCTCCCACCCGAGGACGACGCTGACGTTCGCCTTCGACGCGTCCAGCACCCTGCGGGCTCAGATCGAGCAGGGCGCCCCGGCCGACCTCCTGGTATCGGCCGACGTGGCCATCCCGGCCCGGCTGGCGAGCGAGGGCCTGACCGCCGGACCGCCGGTCACCTTCGCGCGTGACACACTGGCGATCGTGGTGCCGGCTGGGAATCCGGCGCGGATCTCGTCGCCCATCGACCTGGCCGTACCGAGCCTTCGGATCGTCGTCGCGGCCGCCACCGTCCCGCTCGGGATGTACACCCAGGTCCTGCTCGAGCGCCTGGCGAAGGAGCCCGGCTACCCGCCCGGATACGCCGCACGCGTCGTCGCCAACGTCGCCTCCCGTGAGGAGAACGCCGCGACGGTGCTGACGCGGATCGAGCTGGGCGAGGCGGACGCCGCGATCCTGTACGCCAGCCAAGCGCGGGCCGCCGGCGCCAGGCTGACGGTCATCGGGCTGCCAGCGAGCGTCCGGGTCACCGCCTCGTATGCCGCGGTGGTGCTCAAGGCGTCCCGATCCCGCCCGGCCGCCAACGACTTCCTGGCCTGGCTTCGGACGCCGATCGCGGGTGCCATCCTGGCTCGCTTCGGCCTCACCCCGGCGTGAGCCACCGCTGCCGCCGAGTGGCGCCGTGAGCGCAACGGGCCGCGCAACGTTTGGCCTGCTGGCGGCCGCCGGCGCGCTGCTGTTCGGCATGCCGGTCCTCGTTCTGCTCACCCGCGCGATCCTCGGCGGGGCGCTCGGGGCGTCGCTGATCAGCCGGGTGGTGCTCGACGCGCTCGCGCTGAGCGTGCTGACCTCCGCCGCAGCGCTGCTCGCAACCGTGATGCTCGGCACTCCGCTTGCCTATCTGCTCGCGCGGCGTCGGTTCCGAGGCAGCTGGCTGGTCGATACGCTGGTCGACCTGCCGATCGTCCTCCCGCCCTCCGTTGCAGGACTCGCGTTGTTGCTCACCTTTGGCAGCCGCGGCGCCTTTGGCCCCGGCCTGGCCGTGCTCGGTGTGCAGGTTCCGTTCACCGTCTGGGCGGTGGTGATCGCCCAAGTGTTCGTCTCGGCTCCGCTCTTCGTGCGGTCGGCGCGCGCCGGCTTTCAGCAGGTCGACCGCGACCTGGAGGACGCGGCGCGGGTCGATGGGGCGCATGAGGCGGCCGTCTTCCGGTCGGTGACGGTGCCGCTTGCCGGTGGTGCACTCGCCGCCGGACTGGTGCTCGCCTGGGCTCGTGCCTTGGGCGAGTTCGGTGCGACCATCATGTTCGCGGGCAACTTCCCAGGGCGCACGCAGACGCTGCCGGTTGCCGTCTACTCGGAGTTCCAGGCGATCGATGGGCTGGACCGCTCGATCGCGGCCGCCGCTGTGCTGGTGCTCGCCGCCTTCGGGGTGCTGGTTGCGGTCCGATGGCTCCACTGGCGGGCGTTGCTGGCGCTCCCGATGGCACGCGGCTGAGGTCTCGGCGATGGCCCGCTGATCCATCGGTCGACTCCCGCACGGTCCATGGCACCCTCCGATTCAGAGCCGAAGGACCAGGTCCTCGGGGAAGCTTGCCAGCAGCTCGCCGGCCATTTGCTCCAGGGGGCCGAGCGCCAT
>JALYXZ010000033.1 GCA_030946825.1 Chloroflexota bacterium
GCGAGCTCGGTCCCGATCGAGAGCAGAGCCACGATCACCGCACCGACGAACAGCTGCGCATCGTCCTGCTGCTTGATGCCATCCACGATCAGCCGGCCAAGGCCGCCGGTTCCGAACACCGCACCCAGGGTGGCCGTTGCCACGACCTGGACCGCGGAGGTGCGCAACCCGGCCAGGATGATGGGCAGCGCGAGCGGGACCTCGACCCGGGTCAGCAGCTGCGGCTCGCGCATCCCCATCCCGCGCCCGGCCTCCAGCAGGTCACGCTCCACCTCCCGCAGGCCGGTGTACGTGTTGAGCACGATCGGTGGTAGCGCCAGGGCGAAGAGGGCGAACATGGTGGCCAGCACTCCGAACGGGAGCGGCCCCGAGGGGACGAGGATGAGCGCGATCCCCAGGATCCCCAGCGAGGGCAGCGCGCGGCCGATGTTCGAGACGTTGACCGCAATCGCGGCTCCCCGACCGGTATGACCGATGTACAGGCCGACCGGCAGCGCAACCAGCACGGCTGCCACCAGCGGCACCGCCGACAGGACCAGGTGCTCGCCCAGCCGCGCGGCGATCCCGTCGCTCCCTGTCCAGTGCGCCGGGTCGGCCGCCCAGGCAAGCGCCCTGGCGATGAAGTCCACGGCTATCGGCCCCTCGCGCGCGCCCATGGCGTCATCGACCGCTGTAGTAGCACCAGCCCGGCGTCAGCGGCGACCGCCAGCAGCACCGAGAGCAGCGCGCCGACCAGGATCGCCGTCGGGAACAGCCCGTCGTAGCCGATGGTCACGATCAGGTAGCCGAGGCCGCCCTGCCCGATCAGCGAGGTGACGGTCACCAGCCCGATGGTGGTCACCGTCGCGATCCGCAGGCCGGCAATGATGATCGGCAGCGCGATCGGAAGCTCGACGCGCCACAGCCGCTGCCGCGGGGTGAGCCCCATCCCGCTCGCCGCCTCCAGCACCTCCGCCGGGACGGTGTCGAGGCCGGTGACGATGTTGCGCACCAGGATCAGGATCGTGTAGCTGACCAGCGCGATCTCGGCGGACAGCAGCGAGAGGCCGGCGAACGGGACGACCAGGGCAAAGAGCGCGAGGCTCGGAATGGCGTACAGCACGCCGGTGACGCCCAGGATCGGGCCGTACAGGCGCCGCCAACGGCGCGTCGCGAGTGCGAGCGCAAACGAGACGACGAATCCGACGACGATGGCGATGGCGGCGATGCCGACGTGCTCCAACAGCCGCCGCCCGATCTCGTCCAGGTTGCCGACGATCCAGCTCCAACGTATGAGCGGCTCACCGGGCGGCATCGGTCAGGCGCCGGCGGGCTGCTGGAGGAGCTGCGAGATCGCATCCACGCTGACCAGCCCCACCACCGCATCGCTGGCGTCCACCACCACGCCGAGCTGGACCGATGAGGCGAGCATCGCCGACAGCGCGTCCCTGAGCGTCGACTCCGGCTGCACCGGAGTGGCGCCCGGGATGGCGCGGCTGGGTTCGATCGTCCCGTCGCCGCCCAGGTCGTGGGTCGTCAGCCAACCGACCGGCCGGTTGCGATCGTCGACGAGCAGCAGGTAGTCGACGCCCGTCCCCGACAGCCGGCCGCGGGCCGCGGGGTACGACTCGCCGATGCGGACGCTCACCGGCTCGATCATCGGCAGGTCGCGCACGCGCGACAGCGAGAGGCGCTTCAGGCCGCGGTCGGCACCGACGAAGCGCTCCACGAACTCGTTCGCCGGGCTGGCCAGGATCCGGTCCGGCGTGTCGTACTGCGCCAGGATGCCGCCGCGCTCCATGATCGCGATCCGATCGGCCATCTTGATCGCCTCGTCGACATCGTGGGTGACGAAGACGATCGTCTTTCGCACCCGGGCCTGAAGACGCAGAAACTCGTTCTGGAGCCGGTCACGACGTATCGGGTCGACGGCACCGAACGGCTCGTCCATGAGCATCACCGGCGGGTCGGCGGCGAGCGCGCGGGCCACTCCGACCCGCTGGCGCTCCCCGCCGGATAGCGCGGAGGGGTAGCGCGCCCCGTAGTCGCCCGCCTCCAGGCCGACCAGGTCGAGCAGCTCCTCGACGCGCGCTCGAACGCGCGGCGCGGGCCAGCGGAGCAGGCGCGGCACGACCGCCACGTTCTCCGCCACGGTCAGGTGCGGAAAGAGCCCAACCTGCTGGATCACGTACCCGATCCGGCGGCGCAGCTCCGTCGCCCGCAGCTGCATCACATCCTCGCCGCCGATCGTGATCCGGCCGCTGGTCGGTTCGACCAGCCGGTTGATCATCTTCATGGTGGTGGTCTTGCCGCACCCCGATGGGCCGACCAGCACGCAGATCTCCCCAGCGGCGACGGTCAGGCTCAGGTCGGCGACCGCCGGCACGCTCCCGTACCGCTTCGTCACGTGCTCAAGCGTGACCACGGCGCCGCCGACACTCGCCTGGGCGCCACGCGCCGGGGAGTCGGCCGTCGCGGTCATCACCGCATCATACGCAGCGCGGTGCACGCCCCGGCCGACATCGGTCAGCCCGACCCCTGCCCGAAGGTGAGCTGGTAGATCTGCACCGCCCCGTGCTCGTAGACCAGCCGGAAGCCGGGAGCGCCGCGAAATTCGGTCGGCGTGGGGCAGTCGGAGGGGAGCTCGCCGGCGATCAGGTACTGCGCGCGCAGTGAGCCGAGCAGCCGTGCGGCGAGCACCGGATCTGCCCCGCAGTAGATGCGGTGCACCGCCTGCTCGCGCTCGTCCGGAGCGTACCCCAGGTTGGCGACGTACGGCCCGTAGGTCGTGAGCCGGAGGCGGCCGGCGGCATCGGTCGGAGAGTTGAGCCAGCCCGACGTGGCAAACACGCTCCTCGGCGGCGTGTTGCCAGCGATCCAGGCCGCCGCCCGCAGTTGATCCGGGCTCAGCACGTTCATGGCGTCGCCCGCCGTCCAGGCCGCGACCAACAGCGGCGAGGGAACGCTCAGCGCCAGGACCGCCGCAATGGCGGGCGCCGGCCAGCGGCGGATCAGCCACGCGGCCAGCAATGCGACCGCGATCCACATCGCCTGGAAGAGCTTGTTCATGTCGAAATCGACGACGCTGACCCGCACCACGTTGGGGAGCAGGAAGGTCACCAGCAGCCAGGCGCCCAGGAAGGCGCGCCACGGATGGCGCGTGGCGATGAGCGCCAGCAGGGCGAGCACAAATGGGAGGCCGAGATTGGTGAGGTAGAAGAATGCGACCGCGAAGGGGCCGTCACCGAACGGAGCCGACTCCCAGCCGGCGACGAGCTTCAGCGCACCCGAGTGGCCGGACTGGAGCGCCGCCGGCAGCGCGAACGGCAGGGCGAGCAGGTATGGGGCCGAGAAGAGTGCCGCGTTGCGAAGCGCGTGACCGTCCGTCAGGCGGCGGCCGATGGCCACGTACAGGAGCGCAATCAGCAGGAATGTGGGGAAGAAGAAGAACTGGAATGGGGCCAACAGCGCGCCGAGCAGGCCGGCCAGCCCGATGAGCAACGGCCGATCGTGCCAGCCGCGCCGGCGGCGGGCGGCGGTCGGCAGGCCGGCGATCAGCAGCAGGGTGGCGCCGACCAGGATCGGCAGGCCGGCCGTCGTGGCGCGATGGACCAGCAGCCCGGTGCCCATCACCGACGGGATCCGGAAGTAGGGCCACCCGGTCAGCCACTGGTTGTCATAGCTGTTGCGCATCACCAGGCCGATCGGGTCGCCGGCACCGCTCGCCACGTCGCCGACGAGCCGCACGTAGCCGAGGCCACCGCCGATCACGACCAGCACCACCGCCAGCCAGGCGACCTTCCGGCTGCGCAGCAACTGCATCGCGAGCCCATGGACCAGGAGCGCAAGCGCGCCGGCGAACAGCGCGGAGTCGGCCACCATCGCCGGCACGGCGAATCCGTCGGCGGCGCTGGCCGCAATCGCCGCGTGGAAGTCGGCGAACCAGTGGTAGATCAGCGGGACGCCGGCGAAATAGGGGACCTGCGGCGGGAAGTTGCCCGCGTTGAGCGACTGGGCGATCGACAGGTGGACCCCAAAGTCGCTCCAGTTAGAGCCGCCCGAGGAGACCCCCTCCGACGTCACCCGCCAGACGCTCGCGCCGAGCACCAGCCCAACGAAGCCTGCCGTCGCCATCGCCAGCAGCAGCGGGATGGCGTTGCGCGCGACGACGGCGCGCAACCGGAGAACGAACGCGCGTCGACCAGCCGGCGCGCGGCGCGTCGATCGGCGTGTCGCCAGAATCGGGATCGGCAGGACCAGCAGGCCGACGGCAAGGAAGACGATCTCGCGCCGATAGCCGCCGGCCAGCAGCGCCAGCCAGTAGACGAGATGCGTGGAGATCGCCGTCGAGATGACCACGGCCAGGCCGATGCGCGCTGGCAGGCCGAGCCGCGGCCGGCAGATCGCCACCAGGCACCAGCCCGGAACGAAGGCCAGGACCGGCCACACCAAGGGCACGGCGAGCGGCGGGACGAGCCACGCGGTGGTCAGCGCCGCGCCGAGGACAACGGCGGCGAGCGCCCCTGCCATGGCCTCCGGCGCGCGGCTCGCCGGCGTCAGCGCCCGGGTGAGGTGGCGAGCCGCACGATCGGCTGACGGGGGTCGAGGAGCGCCACGATGCGGTCCACCTGGGCCTGGGCGAGCACCTCGTCACCGTCGATCGAGGCGGCGAATCGCTCCAGCGCGTCGCTGGAGGGCGCGTAGATGCCCGGGCGCTGGTCCGGCTCCCACGAGACGTCGGCGCCCCGGGCCGGGACTAGGCAGGCGCGGACCGCGGCGGGCAGCGCCGCACGATCCAGCAACAGCTCTAGTCGATGCCCGGCCAGCCGCGCAGCCGTCACTTCCCGCGCCTCCCACGGAATCCAGGAGTCGGTGGTCGGGTTCCATCGATACCAATGGCCGTTCCGTCGGCGGAAGCGTCCCGCCTCGCGCCCGTGAATGAAGGTCCACGTCCCCGACGGGCCAACCAGGACGGCATCGATCGGCGCCGCTCCCGGCGTGAGCACGTGGCGAACGTAGTGGTAGCGGTCGTCGAGGGCATGCGCGAGCGCCGTGGCGAGGCGGTCCGGGCCGAAGGAGGGGAGGCCTCGGAGGCCGAAATGTCGCGGACTGCTCGGGTGGTGGGTGATCATCGCCTACGCGTTCGAGAGAGCCAAGCCGGATTGGATCGCAGTCTACTTGACCCGGCCTGAGCGGCACCAGGGAGATATGCCCAACGCGGCTGGTAGGATCGGCTGATGACCGCCACCGGGCAGACAGCCTTCGACGAGGCGATTCGCACCCTGCTGGGTGAGATCGGCGAGGATCCTGACCGCGAGGGGCTGCAGCGCACTCCGCAGCGCGTTCAGCGCATGTACGCCGAACTGACCGAGGGCTATCGGACGGATCCCGATGCCCTGATCAACGGTGCCTGCTTCGATGTCGAGTACGACGAGATGGTCGTGGTCCGCGACATCGAGTTCTTCTCCCTGTGCGAGCATCACCTGCTGCCCTTCCACGGCCGGGCGCACGTCGGGTACCTGCCGCGCGGCAGGGTCATCGGCCTGTCGAAGATCCCGCGGGTGGTCGATATGTATGCCCATCGGCTGCAGGTGCAGGAGCGCATGACCCAGCAGGTGGCCGCCTTCCTGATGGAGCGCCTCGAGCCCAAGGGTGTCGGCTGCGTGGTGGAGGCTTCGCACCTGTGCACCATGATGCGCGGCGTGAGAAAGCAGCAGGCCGCCATGGTCACCAGCTCGATGCTGGGCACCTTCCGCCGGGACGGCCGGACGCGCAACGAGTTCCTGAAGCTGATCGGGCACTGACCGATGGCGTCGGGCGGGTAGAATCGCGGCCGATGCCTGCCGATGAGCGCCAGGACCCCGAGCAGCCCCAGGGGCCGCCCACGCCGATCCGGGTCCTGATCGCCAAGCCCGGCCTCGATGGCCATGACCGCGGCGCCAAGGTGCTGGCGCGGGGCCTCCGGGACGAGGGGTTCGAGGTGATCTACACCGGCCTGCGCCAGACGCCGGAGATGATCGCGGACGCGGCGGAGCAGGAGGACGTCGATGTGGTCGGGCTCTCCATCCTGTCGGGCGCGCACATGGCGCTGCTGCCGCGCGTCGTGGAGCTGCTGCGCGCCAAGGGGATGGACGACGTGCTGGTCGCAGCCGGCGGGATCATCCCCGATGCCGACGTGGCGGCGCTCAGGGAGGCCGGGATCGCGGAGATCTTCGGACCGGGGACCAGTATCGGCCAGATCGCCCGCTACTTCCGCGAGCGCGCCCGCCGTCCGGGGTGAGCCATCCCAGCAGCCTGCTCGAGGCCGCGCGCACCGGCGACCGCCGTGCGCTGGGGCGCCTGCTTACCATCATCGAGAACCAGGACCCGGCCGTGCGCCCCATCCTGCCGCAGTTGTTCGCCGCCGGGCGAGGCGCCCACCTGATCGGCATCACCGGCCCGCCGGGAAGCGGAAAGTCGACGCTCGTGTCGGCGTTGACCCGCGCCCTGCGCGACCAGGGGCGGCGAGTCGGGATCATCGCCGTCGACCCGTCGTCGCCCTACACGCGCGGGGCGATCATGGGTGACCGGATCCGGATGATGGAGCACTCCGCCGACCGCGACGTGTTCATGCGCTCTATGGCCAGTCGCGGCGAGCTCGGTGGCCTGGCGGCCACGACCTGGCAGGCGGTTGCCGCGCTGGATGCCGCCGCGTATGACCCGATCCTGATCGAGACGGTCGGCGCCGGCCAGTCCGAAGTGGAGATCGCCGGCCTGGCCGAGACGACGGTGGTGGTCGAGGCGCCAGAGATGGGCGACGAGGTGCAGGCGATCAAGGCCGGCCTGCTGGAGGTCGCCGACATCGTGGCCGTCAACAAGGGCGACCGTCCTGGGGCGCAGCAGTCGGCGCGACACCTGCGCGCGATGCTGTCGACCGCAGGTGGGCGCGTGGGCCGGACCCCGGCGCCGGTGATCCTGACCACCGCCACCACCGGCGAGGGGATCGACCGGCTGATCGAGGCCATCGAGCGCCACACGCGGGAGGCCCGCTCTCCGGAACAGGCGCGCGCCCGGGCCGTGAGCCAGCTGCGCCGGGCAGTCGCAGAGCTCGCGCAGCGGCGCGCGGCGGCACATGACGCATGGCCCGCCAGTGTGGAGGCGGTGGCGGAGCGCCAGCTGGACCCGATCACCGCCGCCGAGCGCCTCCTCCAATCGTGATCCATGAGCCCTGCGCATCGGACCCGCGCGGGAATCCGCTTGAGTCCCTGCGACCTGCCGAGCACATCGGCCCAAACGTCGGCTGCTAGTCTTCGGCCCGATGACTATCGAGCGCGTCTTCGTCCTGGGCGCGGGCCTGATGGGCCACGGGATCGCCCAGGTCAGCGCGGCGGCGGGCAAGCGGGTGACCCTCGCGGATCGCACAGTCGAGCTCGCCGAGCGCGGCATGCAGCGGATCGCCGCGAACCTCGCGCGCAGCGTCGGCAAGCGACGCATGGACCAGTCCACGGCCGACGCGATCCTCGGCCGGATCACCGCCGCACAGGGCACCGACGGGGCCGCGGGCCATGAGCTGGTGGTCGAGGCTATCTTCGAGGACGAGGCCCTCAAGCGGGAGACCTGGCAGGCCCTCTCTCTTACGGCGGATGGCGAGGCCATCTTTGCGAGCAACACGAGCAGCATCAGCATCACTGCGCTCGCGACCGCCACCGATCGGCCAGCGAAGTTCATCGGGCTGCACTTCTTCTCGCCGGTGCCGGTCATGCGGCTGATCGAGATCATCCGTGGCCTGGAGACCGACGACGCGACACACGCGGCCTGCCGAGGCTTCGCCGAGGAGCTGGGCAAGACCGTGATCGAGTCGCGCGACATGCCCGGCTTCCTCGTCAACCGCATGCTCGGGCCGTTCATCAACGAGGCGGTCTTCGCCCTGATGGAGTCGACCGGCAGCGCGGAGGACATCGACACCGGTGCGAAGCTCGGCCTCAACCACCCGATGGGGCCGCTCGAGCTCTCCGACTTCATCGGCAACGACGTGATGCTCGGGGTCATGGACGTCCTGCACCGCGGCTTCGGCGACCCCAAGTTCCGGGCCGCCCCGCTCCTGCGCCAGATGGTGGCCGCCGGCCACCTGGGCAGGAAGACCGGGCGTGGCTTCTATCGGTACGACGAAGCGGGGAACAAGATCGGCTGATGGTCGCCACCGCCGCGCAGCGCCGCGACCCGTTCGCGCTCACCGAGGAGCAGCGGCAGATCCGGGACACGGTGCGCGCCTTCGCGGAGGCGGAGATCGCCCCCACCGCCGCGGAGCGGGACGAAGAGGAGCGCTACGACCGCGCGCTGTTCGAGCGGGCAGCGGAGCTGGGCCTGACCGGCCTTCCGTATCCGGAGGAGTACGGGGGCGCCGGCCTGGGCTCCTTCGAATGGGCGCTGGCCTGTGAGGAGATCGCGGCGGCCGACATGGGGTTGGCGGTCTCGCTGAGCGTGCACATCCTCGCCCAGCTCCCGATCCTGGCCTTCGGCAGCCCGGCGCAGAAGGATCGATGGCTGCCGCGCATGGCCGCCGGCGAGCTGCTCGGAGCCTTCGCGCTGACCGAGCCGCAGGCGGGATCCGATGCCTCGGCCATTGCGCTGCGCGCGGAGCGCTCCGCTGACGGCTACCTGCTGACCGGGACCAAGGTGTGGACCACCAACGCGGGCGAGGCCGAGGTCTACGTGGTGTTCGCCACCGTCGACCGCAGTGCCGGCCGGCAGGGAATCACCGCCTTCGTGCTCGAGCGCGATGCGCCGGGCTTCCGGTTCGGAGCCAAGGAGCGGAAGATGGGCATCCGCGGCACCACCGCCCGAGAGCTGGTCTTCGAAGGGGCGCAGGTGCCGGAGGATCGGCGGCTCGGAGCGGAGGGGGAGGGCCTGAAGGTGGCGCTCAGCGCCCTGGGCGCCGGCCGCATCTCGATCGCGGCGGCCTGTGTCGGGCTTGCCCGCTCGGCGCTCGAGCACGCCGCGCGGTATGCGCTCGTCAGGACCCAGTTCGGCACCGCAATCGCGGATCAGCAGGCGATCCAGATCATGCTCGCGGATGCCGCGACGGCGGTCCAAGCCGCGCGACTGCTCACCTGGCACGCGGCGCACCTGCGTGACGCCGGCCAGCCGGTCAACTCCGCCTCGAGCATGGCGAAGCTGTTCGCCAGCGACACCGCGATGCAGGTCACGACCGATGCCGTCCAGATCTACGGCGGCGCGGGGTACAGCCGCGACAACCCGGTGGAGCGGCTGATGCGCGACGCCAAGGGCGCGCAGATCTACGAGGGAACGAACCAGATCCACCGCCTGATCATCGCGCAGCAGCTGGTGGAAGCCCTGCGGCGCGGCGGGTGATCGCGCAGCGCGTGATCGCGCCCCGGGAAGCGCCCTTCGAGCCGCTTCGGCTGCCCGATGCGGAGCGCGTGGCGAACGTGCTCGAGCTCGTTCACCGCACCGTGCAGCGGCTGCCGGATCGCGAGGCCCTGCGCTGGAAGCTTCCGCCGCCGCGCCGCAACCCCGGTGGCGGCACGGACCCACGCGCGGGCCCACGCGCGAACGGGGATGAGCGGACATGGGCGAGCTCCACGTACGGCGAGACCTGGGCCTGGATCCGGGACGCCTCGATGGGCCTCGCGTCGCTCGGCATCGGATCCGGAGACCGGGTCTGCATCCTGAGCCGCACCCGGCCGGAGTGGCTCGTGGCCGACCTGGCGACGATGGCGCTCGGCGCTGTCGCGTGCCCGATCTACCCGTCGTCCGAGGCGGAGCAGACGGCATTCATCATCAACAACGTGCAGGCCCGGCTGATCGTGGTCGAGAACGCGCAGCAGGCCGCCAAGGTCGCATCCGTACGCGACCAGTGCCCGAGCCTCGAGACGGTGGTCGTCATCGAGGAGCGCGGCGGCCGGACTTCGCCCGGCACGATCAATCTCGATGAGCTGGTGGACCGCGCACCGTCGGATGGCGACCATCGGCGAATCTGGCAGGACGGTTGGCGGCGCATCGGGCGCGAGGACGTCGCCACCATCATCCATACCTCGGGGACGACCGGTGTTCCGAAGGGGGCGGTGCTGACCCACGGCAACCTGGTCTTCAACTACGAGGCCGTGCTGCAGTGCGTCGACTTCCGCGAGACCGATGTCTTCCTGTCGTGGCTTCCGCTCAGTCACATCTACGAGCGCGTGGCCGGGATGGTGGTGCCGATGGGCCGGGGCTGCACGATCGCGTACGCCGAGCCGCTGATCGAGCGCCTGCCGGCCAACATGGTCGAGGTCCGCCCGACGGTGATGGTCGCCGTGCCGCGGCTCTACGAGCGCGTCTACGCCCGCGTCCTGTCGACCGCCGAGGCCGCCTCCCCGATGCGGCGCCGGATCTTCAGCTGGGCGGTGGCGCTCGGACGGCAGAAGTACGCGAATCATGTCGCGAGGCGGGGCGACTCGCCGTGGCTCAGCGCCCAGCTGTGGCTGGCGGATCGTCTGGTCTTCAATCGGATCCGGTCGCGCACCGGCGGTCGGGTTCGCTACTTCGTCTCGGGCTCGGCACCGCTCAGCCGCGAGATCGGCGAGCTCTTCTACGCAATGGGCATGCTCGTGCTGGAAGGCTACGGGCTGACCGAGACGAGCCCGTTCGTATCGATCAACCGTCCCGATGACATCGTGTTCGGGACAGTCGGGCGACCGGCCCCCGACACCGAGGTGCGGATCGAGGAGGGCAGCGGCGAGATCTGCGTCCGGGGTCCCCAGGTGATGCGCGGATACCTCGACGATCCGGCGGGCACGGCGGCCGCCATAGATGCGGCGGGCTGGTTCCACACCGGGGACATCGGTGAGCTCGACGCGGACGGCCGGATCGTGATCACCGATCGCCTCAAGAACATCATCGTGCTGGCCAATGGCAAGAACGTGTCGCCGGCGCCGATGGAGTCCGCCCTTGCCAGCTCGCGGTACATCGCCCAGGCGGTGATCCTGGGCGATCGGCAGCCGTACACAGGCGCGCTGGTCGTGCCCGACTTCGATGAGCTGGAACGATGGGCGGCACACAACGCGCTGTCGGGGCACACGCCGGAGCAGCTGATCGAGGACCGAAGCGTGCAGGCGCTCATCGACGCCGAGGTGCGCCGCGCGCTGGATCGCTTTGCCGCCTTCGAGCGCCCGCGACGCGTCGCGCTGCTGCCACGACCGCTCACAGAGGAGGCCGGTGAGCTGACGCCGTCGATGAAGACCAAGAATCGGGTGGTGGTCGCCAACTGGCCGCAGAAGATAGCCGAGCTCTTCGGGGAGAACCGCGTCGACGGAGGTTCGCAGTCCCCGCCATGAGCCGGGCCGCCCTGGCACCGTTCAGCGGCGAGTAACCGACGTGGGTACCATTCCGCGCATGGACGACGTCTACATCCTCTCCGGCGCGCGCACGCCGATCGGCAAGTTCGCCGGTGGACTCTCCACGACGCCCGCCACCGAGCTCGGCGCAGTCGCGATCCGTGCCGCGGTCGAGCGCGCGAAAGTCGCTCCGGAGCGCATCGACGAGGTGATCATGGGCCAGGTGATCCAAGCTGGCGCAGGGCAGGCCCCCGCCCGCCAGGCTGCCCTGCGAGCCGGGCTCCCGGACGGGGTCAGCGCCACGACCATCAACAAGGTCTGCGGCTCGGGCCTCAAGGCAGTCATGATCGGCGCGTCCGCGATCCGGGCCGAGGATGCGGAGATCATCGTCGCCGGCGGGATGGAGAACATGAACCTGGGCCCCTACCTGCTCCCCGGCGCGCGGGCCGGCTACCGCTTGGGAGATGCGCAGGTCGTGGATGCCACCGTGCGGGACGGCCTGTGGTGCGCGAGCTGCAACGTGCACATGGGCATCCACGCCGAGCGCGTCGCGGCCAAGCACGGTGTCGGCCGGGAGGCACAGGACGAGTTCGCGCTGCGCTCGCACCGGCTCGCCATCGCGGCGCAGGAGAGCGGCGCCTTCGATGACGAGATCGTGCCGGTCAGCGTGGCGGCGCGCAATGGCGTACCGGTCAGCGTGACGACGGACGAGGCACCGCGCGCCGACAGCAGCCTGGAGGCGCTTGCGCGCCTGAATCCCGCCTTTCAGCCCGAGGGCGGCACCGTCACCGCGGGCAACGCGCCAGGCATCACCGACGGCGCCGCTGCGCTGGTCATCGCATCTCGCGCGGCCGTGGAGCGGGATGGCCTCGAGCCGATGGCGCGCATCACCGGCTACGCGCAGGCCGATGTTGCCCCGGAATGGCTGTTCGAGGCGCCGATCCTCGGCGTGCGGCGGCTGATCGAGAAGGTGGGCGGCGGCGTCGCCGACTTCGACCTGATCGAGATCAACGAGGCGTTTGCCGCGCAGGTGCTGGCCGATGGAAACGAGCTCGGGTTCGACTGGGACCGAGTCAACGTCAATGGCGGCGCCATCGCCCTCGGTCACCCGATCGGGGCTTCCGGAGCCCGGGTGCTGACCACGCTGCTCCACGCCCTGAAGCGCCGCGGCCTGCGCCGTGGCCTCGCGACCCTGTGCCTGGGTGGGGGCGGCGCGGTTGCGATGGCGGTCGAGCTGGTCTGAGGGCGGCCCTCGACCGGCGCGGCTCCTCCCGAGAACGGTGCCCCGAACCGCCCGCCTATAATCGCAGCCGGCTCCGCGGCCCGCCTCCACCTGTCTCGGTGTGCAGAGGCGCCGATGCGCGCGCCGACAGATTCGACAAAGGAGTTCGACCCACACCGATGGCCAGCCAGAATCCGGTGCTGGAGGCGCCGAACATCTGGGCGGTCGCCCAGCAGCAGTTCGATGCCGCGGCGGACCAGCTCGACCTCGATGATGGTCTCCGCCGCGTGCTTCGCGTCCCGAAGCGCGAGCTGACCGTGAACTTCCCGGTGACGATGGATGACGGCCGGGTGGAGGTGTTCACCGGCTACCGAGTGCAGCACAACCTGTCGCGAGGTCCGGCCAAGGGCGGCATCCGCTACCACCAGGACGTCAGCCTGGATGAGGTGCGCGCCCTGGCGATGTGGATGACGTGGAAGTGCGCCTGCGTGAACATCCCTTATGGCGGCGGCAAGGGCGGGGTGATCGTCGATCCCAAGCAGCTCTCCCAGCGCGAGCTCGAGGGGCTGACCCGGCGCTTCACGACGGAGATCAGCCCGCTCATCGGTCCCGACCGCGACATCCCCGCGCCGGATGTCAACACCAATGCCCAGACCATGGCCTGGATCATGGACACCTTCTCGATGCACCACGGCTACACGATCAGCGGCGTGGTGACCGGCAAGCCGATCAGCATCGGCGGCTCGCTGGGCCGCAACGAGGCGACCGCCCGCGGCGCTGTCTACACGCTCCTCGATGCGAGCGCCACGCTCGGCATCGACCTGCGAGGCTCCCGGGTCGCGATCCAGGGCTACGGGAACGCCGGCTCGATCGCCGCGCAGCTGCTCGCCGACGAGGGGTGCGCGGTGGTGGCGGTCAGCGACTCGACGGGCGGCATCCACAACCCCGCGGGGCTCGACCCGGCCAAGGTCAACGCCTGGAAGCGGGAGCACGGGACGGTGGTCGGTTTCCCCGGCACCGACGAGGTCACCAATGCGGAGCTGCTGGAGCTCGAGTGCGAGATCCTGGTGCCGGCTGCCCTCGAGAACCAGATCACCCGGCACAACGCCCCGCGGATCAAGGCCCGGATCATCGCCGAGGCAGCGAACGGGCCGACGACGCCCGAGGCGGACGCGATCCTGTACGACCGTGGCGTGTTCCTGATCCCTGACATCCTGTGCAACGCCGGCGGGGTGACGGTCAGCTACTTCGAATGGGTGCAGGACATGCAGTCCTTCTTCTGGACGGAGGAGCGCATCAACGAGAGCCTGAAGGGGATCATGGATCGCGCCTTCGGCAGCGTTCACGAGATGGCGGAGCGCCACGACGTGAGCATGCGCACGGCTGCCTACATGGTTGCCGTCGCCCGCGTGGCGGAGGCGACCACGCTCCGCGGCCTGTATCCCTGAGGGTCTGTGAACGCGCAATCGACCGATGCGGGCGCCGGCGCACAACGCCGACGCCCATCCGCATCGGCACGGAGGACCTGACGATGCTCGACCACGAAGAGCGCTTCCTCTTTCGCGAGGAGATCCTGAACATGGCCAACGCGCTCGCCGAGCCGGGCCAGCTCGACAACGTGGAGGACCTCCTGGCCGAGGTGACCACCAGCCCGCGCTTCGACTCCGACGTCTTCACCCTGGAACGCTCGCTGCAGGTCATGATCGGAGCCCGCGCCGGCTCGACGCTGGTCGGCCTGCTGACGGTCACCCGCGAGGTGTTCGACGAGCTGGGGGAGATCGGCATTCCGGGCGAGATCCACGAGCGGCTGGTCAGCTGGCGCGCCCGGTTCGGGCTGGCGATCGACAACGCGCTCAACTTCCTGAACAACCCCGATGGCATCCAGGGCCACAACTTTGGAACGCAGCTGCTCCACGCGGAGGGCGGCACGACCCTCCAGGGAAGGTTGACCCTGGTCCGCTACAACAACGAGCCGCAGTTCTTCATCGCCGACGCGGACGTCCTGCTCAACGTGGCCGCCGACATGATGGAGCGTCTCGGGGAGCATCTTGGGCCGGAGATGATCGAGCCCGAGCTGATCCAGCGTCTGCGCGAGGGCGTGGAGCTGCTCGACCGGCGGACCAAGGCACCGCGTTGAGTGGCGCGCGGCCGGTCTTCCTGGCCGCCACTGGACAGAACCGCGGAAAGACGACCGTCTCCCTCGGGCTGATTGCGGCAATCCTGGCAGGCAATCATCGGCTCGGCTTCGTGAAGCCGGTCGGGCAGCGGTACCTGGTCGTCGACGGCATGCGCGCCGACGAGGACGCGGTGCTGGTCAAGGAGGTCTTCGGGCTGGCCGACCCACTGGACGACATGAGCCCGGTCACCCTTCCGCGCCACTTCACCACCGATTGGATCATGGGGCGCATCAGCAGCGACCTGGACCGGAACCTGACCGATGCCTACCGTCGCGTGGCGGCCGACAAAGAGATCGTGATCATCGAGGGGACGGGACACGCAGGCGTCGGGGCGGTGGTCGGCCTCTCGAATGCGCGCGTGGCGGGGCTGCTCGGTGCGCGGACGATCATCGTCTCCGAGGGCGGGGTAGGGCGGCCGATCGATGAGATCGTCCTCAACCTGGCGCTGTTCGCGCAGCACGGCGTGGATGTCATCGGGGCAATCGTCAACAAGGTCGATGTCGTCGGCCGGCCCGATCTGGAGGAGGTGCTGCGACGCGGTCTGGCGCGGCACGGCGTTGCGCTGCTGGGCTGCATCCCGTTCAGCGATCTGCTCGCCAATCCATCGCTGGAGCTGATCGTCACCCACCTCGACGGCGAGCTGCTTGCCGGCACCGCGACCCCGGGCCACGTGATCGGCCAGGTGGCGATCGGTGCCATGCAGGCCGGCCACGCGATGGGGCTGCTGCGAGACCGCACCCTGCTGATCACCCCCGGCGACCGCGAGGACCTGCTGCTCGCCGCCGTCGCCGCCAACCGCGCGGCTGAGCACGGCCGTCCCAAGGTCAGCGGCCTGGTACTGACCGGTGGCTTTCGACCGGCCGCCCCCGTTCTCGCCGAGCTGCGCTCGAGCCGCCTGTTCACCTACCTGGTCGGCGGCGAGACTTACGGCACCGCCCAGGCGGTGGATGCGATCCTGGTCAAGACGCACCCCACCGATACCGAGAAGATCGAGACCATCATCTCGCTGGTCGGCAGTGCGCTCGACGTCGACGGCCTGCTGGCCCGGCTGTAGGCGCAGCGCACGGGAGAGACGCCGGGCGGACACAAAGGGAGGAGGCCGGACGTGGGCACCCGCCGGCCTCCTCGGTACACCGCAACGTCATCCCGGAGCGACCGGGGATCGCGGCGACCCTGAGAATGATACGAATCCCCACCCGGACGTCAGTAGTACCTTCGTCGCCGAGTGACTCGGGCGGGCAGGCGATCAGCCGCCGGCGGCGTCCAGCGGGAGGTTGTCGGTGAGGCGGGTACGCCCGATCCAGACCGCCACCATGGCCAGGGCCGGGCCGGTGACCCGCTGAAGCTCGGCCAGCGTGAAGGCATCCGCGACGCTCACGTAGTCGAGCCGCGCCATCGGCTCCGCGGTGATGATGTCGCTCATCCTGGCGCGGAGCACCTCTGCCGACCGCTCACCTCGCTCGAAGGCGTGCTCCGCGGTGGCAAGAGCGGCATACACGCACGTGGCGGCGTGGCGCTGCTCGATGCTGAGGCTGGCGTTCGCCGACGAGACCGCCAGGCCGTCGGATTCCCGAACCGTCGGGCAGATCACCAGCTCCACGTTCATGAACAGGTCGCGGAGCATGCGCCGCAGAATCACGTTCTGCTGGGCATGCCGCTGCCCAAGGTAGATGCGCGCGGGGCCGACCAGGTGGAGCAGCTTGACCATGACCGTGGTCAGCCCATCCAGGTGGCCCGGCCGAGACGCGCCCTCGAGCTGGCGGGTGAGCCCCTCGACCGTGACGCGCGTCAGGTCGTCCGACGGATACAGGGTGCTGGCCTGCGGTAGGAAGGCGATGTCTGCCCCGGCGCTGGCCAGCAGCGCGAGCTCTCGGGCCTCGTCACGGGGACCTGTCTGCGCTTCGTCCAGGGCGCGGAAGTCGCCGGGGCTGACGAAGCTGCTGACCACCACCGCGCCGTTCTCCGCCCTGGCGCGACGGACGAGGGACAGCTGTCCGTCGTGCAGCGCGCCCATGGTCGGCACGAACCCGATCGAGTCGCCGCGCACGCGGTGGGCGAGGACCGCGGCCCGCAGGTCGGGCACGCTGCGGACGACCTGCACGGTCAGGAGCGTCTCGATGTGCGGCGGGGTGCCGGCGGGTCGGCCTGCGCCGCCTGTTCACGGTAGCGGTCGGCGATCAGGTCCCACAGGCGCTCGGCGACCTGCCGCTTGGGGAGCATCGGCCAGTCCGTCAGGCTGCCCTCGCGACCGAAGACGGCCACCTTGTTCTCGTCAGAACCGATGGCGTCGAACGGGCCCCCGATCTCGTTTCCGACGATCAGGTCGAGCCCCTTGTCGCGCAGCTTGCCGGTGGCGTTCGCCTCCAGGTCGTTAGTCTCGGCTGCGAAACCGATGAGGAACGGGCGCGACTCGGCTGGCATCTCGGCCACCTCGGCGATGATGTCCGGGTTGGGGACCAGGTCGATGCGGAGCGGGGCACCGTCACGCTTGATCTTTCGCTGGCTGGCCCGCGACGGAGCGAAGTCCGACACCGCGGCGGCCATGACCAGGATGTCGGCGCCCGGCGCGCTGCGCAGCACCGCCTCACGCATCGAGGCGGCCGTCGGTGCCTCGACCACGGTCACGCCAGCTGGTGACGCGACCGACAGTGCGCCGGCGATCAGCGTCACGCTGGCGCCGCGATCCCGGGCCGCCTCCGCGATCGCGACGCCCATCTTCCCGCTGCTGCGGTTGCCAATGAAGCGCACGGGGTCGAGCGGCTCGCGCGTGCCGCCTGCCGAGACGACGATGCGCAGCCCCTCGAGATCACCGGAGCGCGCGAACAGGCGCTCGATCGCCTCGACGATGGTGGCGGGCTCAGCCAGCCGTCCCGCTCCGGTCAGGCCGCTCGCCAGCGCGCCGAATCCCGGCTCGATCACCAGGTAGCCGAAGCCGCGCAGCGTCTCGATGTTGCGCTCCGTGGCCGGATGGGTCCACATGCCCGCATCCATGGCCGGAGCGATCACCACGCGCCCGTGGCCGGCGCAGGCGATGGCGGTCACCGGGTTCCGCACCAGCCCGACGGCCATCTCCGCGATGGCGTTGGCGGTTGCCGGAGCCACGACCACCGCGTCGGCTGCCTCTGCGAGCTCCACGTGAGCGATTCGGCGATCGGCGTCGAGCGCCATCAGGTCGGTGAGCGCCGGTCGATGGGTCAGCGACTCGAACGTCAGCGGCGTCACGAAGCGGGTCGCTGCACGGGTGATGGCCACGTCGACCGTCGCCCCCGACTGCTGCAGCAGACGAACCAGGGTGACCGCCTTGTAGGCTGCGATGCTGCCTGTGACGCCGACCACGATCCGCCGCCCGGCGAGCCGAGGCCTGTCGTCGTTCATCGGGCCACGCGCTCCGCAGCGGGCGTTCTCGCCACGGCGGCGCCGGCCGCCTGCCAGGCGTAGCGGATCCCGCGCAGGGTGAGATCAGGCTCGATGGCGTCGATACCGGGAACGTCGCGCAGCCACGGTTCGTGGGTGTAGCCGCCAGTGGCAATCACGGTCACCCGGCTGGCCGGCGGAGATGCCTCCAGCAGCTCCGCGCGGAGCGCCGCCAGCAGTCCCGACACCAGACCGATGTAGCCGTTGACCGTCCCGCTCTGCATGGCCTGCACGGTGGTTGCTCCGATGGCTCGCGGCGGTCGGCGGAGCTCGATGCGCGGCAGCTTGGCCGCGCGGCCGGCGAGTGCCTCGAGCGAGAGCCCCAGCCCGGGCGCGATCGCCCCACCGAGGTAGGCTCCATCCGCGCTCACCACGTCGAAGTTCGTGCTGGTGCCGAGGTCGACCACGATCGCGGGCAGCGGAAACTCACGGCAGACCGCCAGCGCGTTCGCGAGCCGATCGGCTCCGGCCTCCGCGGGGCGGTCGATGCGGATCTCGAGCGCGCCGCGCAGCGTGGTTGGGTCCAGGAGGAAAGGGTCCAGCGCCAGGCGGTCGTGGACCATCCGCTCGAAGGTGGCGGCCAGCGGCGGCACCACGCTGGCGATCGCCACTGCCTCGATGCGATCGAGCCGTTCGCCGTCGAGCGCCAGCAGGCCGACAAGCTGCGCAGCCAGCTCGTCAGTGGTCGCCAGCGGTCGGGCGGTGGCGCGCCAGGAGCCGACCAGCCGTTCTCCGTCGAAGAGACCGAGCGTCAGGTTCGTGTTGCCGATGTCGGCCGCCAGCAGCTTCATCGGCGGCAATCCTACCAGCCGGTCCCCGACTCGCCGGTGGCCCGGTGCTAGACTCGCCGGCGATGCCCGAGGCGCATGCCAAGCTCTACATCAACACCGGCGTTGTCACCAACAAGAGCGACATCTACAACGTCCTGCGTCCGCTCCTGAAGCAGACGGTCACCTACACCTACTACCGGGACAACCAGGTGGCCAGCAGCGGGACCGGTTGGGTCGAGCGGCTGGTCATCGACCATCCCGAGGTGGCGTCCTACTTCACGCCGCTCGCCATCTGCCTGAACCTCGATTCGTTCGACTACCTGCAGTTCGACACCACCTCCGAGCAGCTGCTCAGCTACACGTTGGTGATCGGCTCGGAGCGGGTGGTGATCGACTTCGCGGGAACGAGCGCGCCCCCGAGCCCGGGCGACGAGGCGGGACGTGCGCGGCCGCTGCCCCGCAACGCCGATGAGCTTGCACGCGACCTGCGGTTCATCCAGATGGAGCTGATGATGTCGTCGGAGACCGCCGACGAGGACGAGGACGCCTAGGTGAGCCGGGCGCTGGCAGCGGGCCAGGCGCGCGGCACGGCGAGGACCAACCAGGCGCGGACGCCGCCCACGGTCGAGCCGATCTTCACGCGCAGCGCTCTGCCGAATGGGCTGCGCATCGTCACCCAGCCGATGCCGCTCGGCCGATCCGTCTCAGTCGGCCTGTTCGTGGGAGTCGGCTCGCGCCACGAGGACGACGCGCACGCCGGCCTCTCCCACCTGCTCGAGCATCTGGTGTTCAAGGGCACGCGCGGGTTCCCGGACGCCGGCGCTCTGTCGGAGACGATCGAGGGCGTTGGCGGCAGCGTCAACGCGTCAACGGACCGGGAGCTGACGGTCTACAGCGCCAAGGTGCCGCGCCAGGCGTGGCGCCGAGCCCTGGAGGTGGTCGCCGAGCTCTGCCTTCGGCCGCTCCTGCGCCGGCGCGACCTGGCAGCCGAGAAGCCGGTGATCGTCGACGAGATCCGGATGTACATCGACTCGCCCGCGGATCACATCTTCACCCTCTTCGACGAACTGCTCTTTGGCGCACATCCACTCGGCCGGGAGATTGCCGGCAGCCCCGGCAGCGTGCGCCGCGCGACCGCGGATCTGGTGCGATCCCACTGGGAGGCGTGGTACCGACCTCCGCACCTGGTCCTGGCGGTGGCCGGGCCGGTGGAGCATGAGGCGGTGGTCGAAATTGCCCGCGGCTGGTTCGGTGACGACACGCCCGAGCCGCCGACGCCGATCGGTCGCCCGCGCACCCAGCCGCCGATCCCAACCGCGCCGAGAGCCGTGCGGGTTGCGCACCGTCGGCTGGGCCAGGCGAACCTGCTGCTCGGGATGCCCGGCGTCGCCCGCGACGATCCCGACCGCTGGGCTTTGGACCTGCTCGGCGCCGTGCTGGGCGATGGGATGAGCTCACGGCTCTTTCTCGAGCTCCGCGAGCGTCGCTCGCTGGCCTACGACATCTCGACGTTCGGCTCGATGTACGCCGACTGCGGGACATTCGGGATCAACGCCGGGTTCGACCCGGAGCAGGCCGACGCCATTGTGCGGGCGATCCTCGAGCAGCTCGAGCGGGTCGTCCAGGAGCCGGTGCTCGAGACGGAGTTGGACCGTGCGCGCGCGTACACGCGCGGCAGATTGGAGCTTCGGATGGAAGAGAGCGGAGCGGTGGTTGCCTGGCTCGGCACCGGGGAGAGCCTGCTGCCCCGCATCCTGAGTGTCGAGGAGGTGGTCGAGCAGCTAGCGGCGGTGTCGACCCAGGACCTCCTGCGCGTGGCACAACGCTACGCGCGCCCGGAGCTCGCCCGGTTGGCCGTGCTAGGCCCATTCCGGGGATCACGGCGCTTCGAGCGGCTGCTCCCCGGATGAGCTTTCCCGGATGAGCTTCGACCTCGTCCCCGATGAGGTTTCCCTCGCCCGCGCGCAGCTCGCCTCGGGACTCGCGACTGTCGCAGAGGCGACGCTGCGGCGCCGGATCGCGCGGCTGGAGGTGGAGGGGCCGGGCGGCTACGAGGAGATCGACGCGGCACGTGCGCTACTCGCGCAGGCCATCTGGCGCCAGGGACGCCCGGTGGCGGCCGGCGCGGTGATCGACCGGATTCGCGCCAGCTCTCCGGAGCGCCGCACACCGGTGGTCCTGCTGATGGAGGCGGAGGCGAGCGCCGCCGCGGGACAGGCGGAGCGGGCCAACGCACAGATGGAGCGAGTCCTGTCTGAGATCGGCGTCGACGAGGCATGGCGGCTGCGCGCCGGAACCCCGAGTCGCCTCTCGTGGCCGGTGCCCGTGTCGCTGCGAGCTCGGAGGCCACCGCCGCCGGCGGTTGCGCCGCCGCCCGAGCAGCTGCCCCAGCGCACCGCCGCCGCCCACGGTCGCCTCGAGGGAGCTCGAATGGCGTACGGGGCCGGCGAGCACGAGCGCGGCGACCGCGAGCTGGCGCTCGCGGTACGCCTCGATCCGGAGCTCGCGAGTGAGGGCATCGCCCTGCTGGAGCCGACACTCGGGCGGCAGCCGCCCGGGGACCGTCTGGTACTCTACGGCGACCTCCTGCGCGCCGTCGGCCGGCAGGCCGACGCATCGGTCGCCTACGACCGCGCCGCGGGGGCCTGACCCGCCAGTCCGAAGGCCGGCGCCCAGCGGCGCTGTCGGCGTCGGTGACAGCCAACCCGAGACAAGGAGCAGACCCTCCGATGGAGCGCACGCTCGTCCTCGTCAAGCCCGATGGCGTACAGCGCGGCCTCGTCGGCGAGATCCTGGCCCGGTTCGAGCGAAAGGGCCTCAAGGTGGTGGGGCTGCGCATGCTTGACGTCTCGCGCGAGATGGCCGAGCGGCACTACGCGGTGCATCGGGGAAAGTTCTTCTACGACGGGCTGGTGGAGTTCATCACCTCCGGCCCGGTGGCGGCCATCGCGCTCCAGGGTCCCGACGCGATTGCGGTCGTGCGCCGCATGATCGGTCGGACGATGCCCAACGAAGCGGAGCCCGGCACCGTCCGCGGCGACCTCGGGATCAGCGGGTTGCGGAACCTGGTGCACGCCTCGGACGCGACGGAGACGGCGGCCGCCGAGCTTCGGCTGTGGTTCGGGGAGGAGGGGACCGTCGACTACCGCAGGGCGATCGAGACCTGGATCGTGGCCGAAGAGCCGGGGCGCAGCCAGCCGGTGGTGCGCGACCCGGAGTCCAACCCGGCGTAGGCAGGTCGATTCAGGAAGCCGATCCGATCGATCGGGAAGTAGCGCAGCCAGGCCCGACCGATGATCAGCTGTCGGCTGATCGGTCCAAAATAGCGGGAGTCCTGGCTCACCGGACGGTTGTCGCCCATCACGAAGTAGCTGCCGGGCGGCACGCTCCATTGCACGGTGCCGGCCGGGTCGCGCGGTAGGGTTGGCGCCACCCGGCCATCGGCGCCGCGGATCACGTAGCTCTCACCCAGCTGTACTGGGCTGCCGCCCGGGGGCGTGACGAAGACCCTGCCGTTCTCCAGGCGCACGGTGTCGCCCGCCACGCCGATCACGCGCTTGATGAACGGCACGCCGCCCTGCTCGTAGCCGGCGGGCGGATTGAAGACCACGATATCGCCGCGCTGGAAGTCGCCGAAGCGCGGAGTGATCTTGTCGATCAGCACGTACTCCCGCGAGTTGATGGTCGGGATCATCGAGTTCTGCTCGACCTCGAACGGCTGAGCGATGAAGTTGTGGATAAGCAGGTAGATGACGAGCGTCAGGACCAGCGTCTCGACGATTTCGAACGCGCAGCCCAGGCTTCTGCGCCGCGGCTTTGGCTCTGCCGATTCGACGGGCACCCCGGCTCGGGTGACGTCGTCAGGGGCGTAGGTCATCGGCGCTCCGTCAGCAAAGGGTGGGCGGCGGCCGGTAGCATAGCGCACGTCCCGCGCCAGGCTGCGGGAGCCGAATCGGTGCCGCATGGGATCACTCCTCCTCGCCCGTCACTCCATCACCGCAGCCAGCGCCGGGGGACGCAATCTCGGCCAATCGGCAGACCCGCCGCTCACCGAGGCTGGCCTCGCGCTCGCCGACCGCCTGGCCGCCGCGGTCGGCCTGGAGCTGGCCGCGCTGGCGATCAGCGAGCTGCGGCTGGTCACCAGCCCCGCGCTGCGCTGTCGGCAGACGATCGCGGCGATCGCGGAGGCGCTCGGCCATCCGAACGACCGGGTCATCGCCGAGCCGGGGCTGCTCGAGATCGACTACGGCCGCTGGGAAGGGCTCGCCCCCGAGGAATGCACGGCCCAGGACCCCGCGCTGCGCGCTGCATGGGACGAGGATCCGTACGGCACTGCCGCACCGGGCGGCGAGAGTGGCGCTGACGTTGCGGCGCGCGCCTTCCCGGTCTTCGATCGCCTGGAGGCGTGGCTCGCCGGCGACCGGGGGCGCTGTGCGGTGGTGGTGGCGCACAACCACGTCAATCGCCTGCGCCTCTGCGCGCTCTTGGCCTGGCCGATGCGCGAGTATCGCCGGCGCGTGACCCAGGACCCGGCCGGGTACAGCCTGCTGACCTTTACCGGCGATCTGCCGGTCGTTCGGCGGGTGAACGCTCCCGCCGGCCTGCCCGAAGAGGGTCCGGAGCTCCCGCCCGTATAATTCCGGCGTTCCGGATCACCATCGGGCGTCTGCCGTACTCATCGGTCGGCGCATCCGTCGTCTGCGACCACGAGGTTCCATGTCGATCGAGCTCAACCAGCAGCTCCAGCCGACTCTGCAGACGAAGGTCACGCCCAAGCAGATCGCGGCCAACTACATCCTGCAGATGAGCTCGGTTGAGCTGCAGGAAGCGGTCTCCCAGGAGCTCGACGAGAATCCGGCGCTGGAGATGCTCGAGCTTCCGACGTGCCCCATCTGCGGATCGCCGGTGACGGGCAACTACTGCACCGAATGCATGCCGCGCAAGGCGGCCGGCGACGGGCTGAGCGGGATGGTCGACGACCTGCCCGCCGACGTGCAGCAGCCGCTCCGCGACGAGGCCGACGACCTGGATCCGATCGCCCGTGCGGAGGCGGAATTCACCCTCGACGAACACCTGTTCTGGAACCTCCATGCCCTCCTCCCTAAGGACCTGCACCCGATCGCCGAGTACGCGATCGGGGCGCTCGACGAGAGCGGCTTCCTGACGGCCAGTGACGACGAAATCCGTGCCGCCACGGGGACGAGCCAGGAGCAGGTCGATCAGGTGCTGAGCACCATGCGCGGGCTGGAGCCGATCGGCATCGGGTCGCGGTCGATCGTGGAGAGCCTGCTGGCGCAGATCGAGTGGCTGCGCGAGACCGGTGAGATGGAGGTTCCGGCTGGCGCGGAATCGGTGGTCCGCGACCACCTCGGTCGCCTCGGCGAGCGCAAGTTCCGGGAGGTGGCCTCGGCGGTCGGCACCTCGGTCGACCACGTGCTGGCGATCTGGGAGTTCGTCAAGACGAACCTCAACCCGTATCCGGCGTCGGCGTTCACCGCCGCCGTGACCGGCAACGGATCGCGAACCATCCTTCGTCCGGACGTCATCATCCGCGAGCTTGACGGCGAGCTGGTGGTCGAGGTCGTCGAGTCCCGGCGCTTCAACCTCCGCATCGCGCCGATCTACTCGTCACTCTCGTCGCAGCTGCGCAGCGGGGAGACGTCCGAGAACGACAAGCAGCATGTCCGTGAATACGTGGGACGGGCCAAGTTCTTCATCGACAACATCAATCGCCGGCGCGCGACGATGCAGAAGATCGCCGAATCCCTGTGCGACCGGCAGCACGACTACCTGCTGCATGGCGTCCAGCACCTCGTGCCGCTGACCCGCGCCGAGGTCGGCGAGCTGATCGGGATGCACGAGTCCACGGTGAGCCGCGCGACCGCCGACAAGTTCGTGATGATCCCTTCCGGCGAGGTGGTCCCGTTCAGCCACTTCTTCACCGCCTCGCTAGGCGTCAAGGACCAGATCCGCAAGATGGTCGAGGCGGAGGATCCCGCGCGTCCGTACTCCGATCAGGAGATCGCCGACCTGCTTCTGGCCGACGGTGTCGCCATCGCGCGCCGCACGGTCGCCAAGTATCGAGACGAACTGCAGATCCTGCCCGCCCGGCTGCGACATCGGTAAGGCGTGAGGTCCGTCCTCCTTCGGACCATCGCGGTCTTCGGCATCGGCCTCGTCGGGCTCGCCGTGGTGCTCTATTACGCGAGCACCGTGGACAGCAAGCCCCCGGAGGTGAAGGGTGTCGCGCTCACCCAGCACCTGGGCAGCGATGACAACGTCGCGCTGACCACCACCAGCATCCGGGTCGACTTCTCCGAGCCGGTCGAGCACGGCACCGCCGAGGCCGCCTTCCGCGTGCAGCCGGCCGTGCGCGGCACCTTCAGCTGGAGTGGCAGCGCCATGCTCTTCACCCCGGTGGCGCGCCTGCCGCTCGACACGTCGTTCACCGCGCGGGTGGCGCCCGGCGTCCAGGACCGCGCCGGTAACCGGATGGGCGCCGCGTCGGCGGCGTACTCCTTTCGAACCGTGGGTCAGCCCAGCGTGGTGGCCAGCACTCCCGCCGCGGCGTCCCGGGGCGTTGCCCTCGACGCGAATCTCGAGATCCAGTTCTCGACGCTGATGGACACCGCATCGGTCGAACGCGCCCTCGAGATCGTGCCGGCCACCGCGCACCGGCTGCGATGGAACGCCGAGCGGCTGACGATAGTCCCGATCAGCCCGCTGAGCCCGAGCACGGATTACCAGCTCAGCATCGGTCGGGGCGCGCGCGACGTCGGTGGACTGCCGCTCGGCGATCGCTTCTCGCTCACCTTTACGACCGCACCCTCGGGCGTTGCCGCCACCACGCTGATCCCGGCCGACGGCACGCAGGGGATCGCCGCCACGACGCCGATCGCCGTCGTCTTCGACCGCGCGATCGACCCGGCGAGCATCTCGAACGAGACGGTTCGGATCATCCCCTCGGTGGCCGGTTCGGTGGAGTTGACCGCACCCGATGGCGCCGCCGGCTTGGCCAACCGCGAACGACGAGTCCTGCGCTTCCAGCCTTCCGCGCCGCTGGCTCCGACGACCACCTACGAGGTCAGCGTCGGCGTCGGAATTCGTGCCGCCGATGGCTCGCACCCCGACCGCCCGCTCAGCTGGTCCTTCACGACCGGCGCTCCGTCCGCGACCCTGAGCAACCAGATCATGTTCCTGACCGATCGCGGCGGCGTGGCGAACCTGTGGGCCATGAACCCCGATGGCACCAACCAGCGACAGCTTTCGGCCGAGCTGTCACCGGTGGTGACCTACGCGATCGCGGCCGATGGCCGCTCGTTCGTGGTCGGCGACGGCGCCCGGCTCGTCGAACAACGGACCGATGGCAGCCAGCGTCGGGTGCTCACCGATGCCGGCAGCGTCGAATTCGATCCGAGCTACGCTCCGGACGGCACCAAGATCGCGTTCGGCCGGGCCGATGCCACGACCGGGGCTGCGCTCGGAATCTGGGAGCGGGGCGTCGGCGGAGGGGACGCCCGCCAGCTGGTCGCTCCCGAGCAGCTCGTCCCGAGTCCGGGTGGGTCGCCGGCGGTGCCGATCACTGATTCGCCCTCCCCCTCGCCCTCGTCGACATCGACGTCCACCGCGACATCGACCGCCGCACCGACCGCTACCCCGACCGCCACGGTGCCACTGCTGCGCGCCCCCGTGTACTCGCCCGAAGGCGGCCTCCTGGCCTTCGTCGACGATGCCGGTCGGGTCGACGTGCTGGACCTTGCCGGTGGCCGCATCACGACCACCGCCTTCACCCCGACCTCGCCGCCGGTCTGGGTTGCCGACGGATCGTCGCTGCTGATGAGCGGCTTTCCGGAGGCGCGGCCGTGGCCGGCGCTGGCCCCCGGGCAGGTGCCCGCGCTCCTCGATCCCGACGGCCTCGGCCTGCTGCCGAATGACCTGTCGCGGATCCGGCTCGAGCGGTTCGATGTCGCGACCGGCCTGCGGTCCGGATTGGCGGCCGCAGGCGCAGCGCGGCCAGCCGCCGACCGCACGCGGGTGCTGTACACGGCGCTCACCGCGGGCCACGGCACGTCTGCCGGGGTGCTGTGGCTCACCGAGCCCGGAGGCGCGCCGACGCTTCAGCTCCTGCGGTCCAGCGTCCCGAACGTGATCAGCGCGGCATTCACCCCCGAGCCTGACCGGGTGGTCGTCGCGCGGCAGGCGAGACAGGGCGCCAGCGCGGCGGGCGGCATCTGGCTGGCGAGCGCGTCGACCGGCGACGGGCAGCAGCTCAGCAGCGATGGATGGCTGCCGCGCTGGCTGCCATGAACCCGGTCCGGGGGCCTGCTGCCGCTTCCGTTTGACCCGCCGAGCGGGCGCGGACTACCATGGCCGCCACCTTCGCTGGCGAGCGCATCTTGTGCGTGACCGCCGGCGTTTCCGTGTGTGGAGGATCCATGGAGCTCCCGATTACGTGGGTGATCCCGGTGGCCGGACTGGCGGCCATCGCGTTCGCGCTGTACCTCGCCTGGGACGTGCTGCATCGGGACACCGGCACGGAGGCGATGCAGGAGATCGCGGAAACGATCTTCGAGGGTGCGGTGGCATTCATTCGGCGCCAGTACCGGACCATCGGCCTGTTGGCCATCGGCGGCGCGATCGTGATCGGCGCGGTGATCACCATCGTCGAGGGGCCATCGGTGGCCGACACCAGCATCAGCGGCCTGCCGCTCGGGATTCGGACCGGCATCGCCTTCCTGGTCGGAGCAGCCTGCTCGATGGCGTCGGGCATCATCGGGATGTACATCAGCGTGCGCTCGAACCTGCGCACCGCAGCGGCAGCCAGGAGCAGCCTGGTGCGAGCGGTGCAGACCGCCATGCGCGGTGGGGCCGTCTCCGGCTTCCTGGTGGTGGCGCTCTCCCTTCTCGGGGTGTATGGCATCTTCGCGGCCTATGGAGGCTTCAGCACGCCGCGCGAGGCGCCGTTCCTGATCGTCGGCTTCGGCTTTGGCGCCAGCTTCGTGGCCCTCTTCGCGCAGCTCGGCGGCGGCATCTACACCAAGGCCGCCGATGTGGGCAGCGACCTGGTCGGCAAGGTCGAGGCCGGGATCCCCGAGGACGACCCGCGCAACGCGGGGGTGGTGGCCGACCTGGTGGGTGACAACGTCGGTGACTGCGCCGGTCGTGGAGCCGACCTGTTCGAGTCCACCGCCGCAGAGAACATCGGCGCCATGATCCTGGGCGTCGCGGTCTACAACATCGCGGCGTCCGCCGGCTGGCCACACCCGGAGGCGTGGATCTTCTTCCCCCTGGTCGTCCGGGCGTTCGGGCTGCTCGCCACCATCGTCGCCATGTTCTTCGTCCGTGGCCGAGAGGACGAGGATCCGATGAACATGCTGAACCGCGGCTACTGGGCCACCACGCTCCTGTCGGTCGCGGGCCTGGCGCTGACCACCTCGGTGATGATGAACACCGGCGGCCAGTCCGGGCACAGCGGCATCCCGGTGTGGCTCTGGTTCTTCGGCGCCGGCCTGGTCGGGCTGGCGACCAGCGTGGCCTTCGTGTACATCACCCAGTACTACACCTCCGGGTCGTGGCGGCCGGTCAAGGAAATCGCCGAGGCCTCGCGCACGGGGGCGGCAACGAACATCATCAGCGGCACGGCGGTCGGGTACGAGACGACGTTCGTGACGGCCATCACCATCGGCATCGCCCTCATCGCCAGCCACTGGCTCGGAGAGCAGGCCGGGCTGATGAACGCCGCAGGCCAGAATGTCGGCGGCATCTTCGGCACCGCCGTGGCTACCATGGGCATGCTGATGACCACCGCCTTCATCCTGGCGATGGACACCTTTGGCCCGATCACCGACAACGCGGGCGGCATCGCCGAGTTCAGCCGCGCGGAGGCGAGCGCCCGCGAGATCACCGATCGCCTCGACGCGGTCGGCAACACCACCAAGGCCCTGACCAAGGGTTATGCCATCGCTTCGGCGAGCCTCGCCGCCTTCCTCCTGTTCAGCGCCTACATCGACAAGGTCAACCTGATTCAGAGCCGCAGGGGCGGCGCGCTGCTCACCTCGGTCAACCTGGCCGACGTGAGCGTCTTCGTGGCGGCGTTGATCGGCGCGATGCTGGTCTACTTCTTCAGCTCGCTCGCCATCCGTGCGGTCGGCACCGCGGCCCAGGCGATCATCGTCGAGGTCCGCCGCCAGTTCCGCGAGATGCCGGGGATCATGGATTACACGCAGCGCCCCGACTACGCGCGCGTGGTCGACATCACCACCCGGGCGGCGCTGCGCGAGATGGTGCTCCCCGGCGTGGTGGCGGTGGCGACCCCGATCGTGGTCGGTGTCGTGCTCGGCTACCAGGCGGTGGCCGGGCTGCTGATGGTGGGGACCATCTCCGGCGTCCTGCTGGCCACCGTCCTCAACAACGGCGGCGGCGCGTGGGACAACGCCAAGAAGTACATCGAGTCGGGGCACCTGCTCGACGACAATGGAGCGGTGATCGGCAAGAAGAGCGACGCGCACGCCGCGGCAGTCGTCGGCGACACGGTGGGCGATCCGTTCAAGGACACCGCCGGGCCGTCGCTCCATGTGCTGGTCAAGCTGCTGGCGACGATCACCTTGGTCCTCGCCCCGCTGTTCATCCGCTGAATCGCGCGTCGAGGGTGGCGTACCGATGAGCCTGATCCTTCAGGCGGCGATCCTGGGCCTGGTCCAGGGGCTCACCGAGTTCCTGCCGGTTTCCTCATCGGCGCATCTGATCCTGGTCCCGCGTCTCGCCGGCTGGAACGACCCGTTCCTCAACTCCGCGTCGTTCGACGTGATGCTGCACATGGGGACGCTGCTTGCGCTGCTCATCTATTTCTGGCGCGACCTGGTCTCGCTCCTCGGGGCGTGGCTGGCATCCATCCGCGAGCGGTCGATCGGCAACGACCCGCGGCGCAGGCTCGCCTGGCTGCTGGTCATCTCGACCATCCCGGGAGCCATCCTGGGGGCTCTCGGGGAGAGCTTCTTCGACACGTTCTTCCGGCAGCACAGCCTGCTCTTCATCGCTGCTCTGCTCGCGGTCGGGGCGCTGCTGCTCGCCGTGGCGGAACGCGTCGGCCGCCACACCCGGCGCCTGGCCGACCTGCGAGTGCCGGACGCGGTGGCCATCGGCGCGGCCCAGGCTTTCGCGCTGTTCCCCGGAATCAGCCGGTCGGGGATCACCATCGCTGCGGCGCTGTTCGTCGGCCTGGAGCGTGAGGCCGCGGCGCGCTTCTCGTTCCTGATGGCGACGCCGATCATCGCCGGCGCGGGGATCCTGAAGAGCAGAGCGCTGCTCGGCGGGGGACTGCAGGCAGCCGACGTCGCCCCGCTGCTGGCCGGGCTCGCGGCCGCAGCCGTGGCGGGCCTGGTGGCGGTCGCGTTCCTGCTCGCGTACCTCCGCCGCCGAAGTACCGCGCTGTTCATCGGCTACAGGCTCGTCCTGGCAGCGGTGCTGGTCATCTTCGTCATCGCCGGGAGCTGAGCCGGCGGCAGCCGCGCTGCGGAGCCGGGAGCAGCTCGGCAGCGCATCAGTTCGAGGCCGCTGGGTAGTCCGCCGCGTGCTTTGACACCAGTCGGGGTGAGGCATACAATGCCGCGGCATTCGGCGCCGGGGCGCGTCGACCGCCCACTGGCCAAGGGCTCGGCCAGCTTCAGGACGTCGCCGCAGGGTGACAGGACCTGGAGCGTTTTTTGTTATTCACATCGGTGACGCCGCCATGCCCCGCTCGGCGACGATCGTCCGGTCCTCACCCGGCACCGCGCACGGATCTGAAAGGGGAGGAATGAACAACAAGCCGGTCTACCTCACCGCCGAAGGGCTGGAGAAGCTCAAGGCGGAGCTCGAGCAGCTGATCACCGTGGAGCGGCCGCGGGTCGCACAGCGCATCCACGAGGCAAAGCTCGACGGCGACATCAGCGAGAACGCCGAATACGAGGATGCCAAGCAGGAGCAATCCTTCCTGGAGGGGCGAATCGCCACGCTCGAGGGGCAGATCAAGAATGCCGCGGTCATCTCCGCCTCGAACGGCGACCGGGTCGGGATCGGCTCGCGGGTGGTGATCAAGGATGCCGATGGCGAGGAGACGTTCACCATCGTGGGCTCCGCCGAGGCGGCACCGCGCGAGGGGCGGATCAGCAACGAGTCGCCGGTCGGCACCGCCCTGATGGGTCACAAGAAGGGCGATAAGGTGACCGTCAACGCCCCTGCCGGACCGGTCGTCTATACCCTCGTCTCGATCGACTAGGCGCGCAACCGTGTTCTGGGCCGACGAGATCGCGGCCGCAGCCACCGGCCAGCAGGTCGTCAACGACTCCAAGACGCCGTCCGGGACGGTGACCGTCGGCGGGCTGCGCGGCCCCGTGCTCCACGACGTGGTGTGGCGTGCCCTGCGAGCCGCCGGAAAGCCGGTTCGATTCCTGTACGGCGTCGACGACCTCGATCCGATGGATTCGCAGTCGCTCCTGACGGCTGACGCGATTGCGCGCCAGATGGGAGTGCCGCTGGCCAACGTCCCGGCACCGGCCGGCAGCCAGGAGGCGAGCTTTGCCCGGCATTTCGTCGGTCGCCTCTTCCTGCCGGTCTTCGAGCGGCTCGGCATCCACCCGGAGTTCTACTGGATGAGCGAGGTCTATCGGTCCGGCGCGATGGACCCCTATCTGCGGCTGGCGCTCGACCGGGCGGACGTGATCCGCGACCTGTATCGGCGCATCAGCAACGTCGAGCGTCCCGCCGGCTGGCTGCCGGTGTCGGTGATCTGCGAGCGCTGCGGCCGGATCGGCACCACCTCGGCCGCCGACTGGGACGGAAAGATGGTTTCGTATGCCTGTCTGCTCGATCACGTGCGCTGGGCGCAGGGATGCGGCAACCGCGGACGCGTCTCACCGTTCGGAGGCGGCGCCAAGCTGCTGTTCAACGTCGACTGGGCGGCCCGCTGGAGCCTGTTCGGGGTCACCATCGAGGGCTGCGGCAAGGACCTGGCGACGGCCGGCGGCTCGCGGGACCGATCCGATGCGGTGTCGCGCGAGGTGTTCGAGCGCCCGCCTCCGCTCAACGTCACCTACGAGTTCCTGAATATCGGTGGCCGGAAGATGTCGACCTCGCGCGGGATCGGGTCCGCGGCGCACGAGATCGCAGAGGTGGTGCCCGGGGAGCAACTGCGGCTGCTGTTCGTGCGCCCCCGGCCCAACCAGGTGATCGAGTTCGACCCGGTGGAGACCGATGCCATCCCGCGCCTCTTCGACGAGAGCGATCGCCTCGCCGCGGCCACTGCCGGCCGCGAGGTGCGCGGCGAGCTTCCGCAGAACGCGCAACGGCTGTTCGCCAGCTCGCAGGTCGACCCGGAGGCCGACATCGAGATGGAGGCGGCCGCCTACAGGCCGCCGTTTGCGCACCTCGCGCTGCTGGTGCAGGTGCCCGGGGTCGTGGTCAGCCAGAGGGTCGCCGCCGAGAAGGGATCACCGCTCACGAGCCGGGAGCGGGAGATACTCACCGAGCGGATGGCGGCCGCCGTGGCCTGGCTGGAGGGCTATGCCCCGGACCGCGCCCGGATCTCGGTGCAGTACGACCGTCTTCCTCCCGCGACTGACTCGCTGACCGATGCCCAGCGCGCCTACCTCGGCGCGCTGGCGGAGCAGGTCGCGACCAGCCCGACGTGGAGCGGCGAGGCGCTCCAGGGGCTGATCTTCACGGTCGCCAGGGAGCGGGCGCTCGCTCCGGGTGACGCATTCGCGGCGCTCTACGTCGCCTTTCTGGGCGTGGCCAGCGGGCCGCGCGCCGGCTGGTTGCTCGCCTCGCTGGAGCGGGAGTTCGTCGAGATCCGGCTGCGGGACGCCGCGGCTCTGGGCCAGGCGGCGACGAGACCGCCCGGGTGATCGCGCTGCAGCGGCTGCGCGACGACCCCGACGGCGTGAAGCGGGACATCGCGCGGAAGGGCGAGCCGCCGGAGGTGGTCGATCGGCTGCTGGCGGCCGATGCCCGCCGCCGCGAGCTGGAGGCGACCGCAAACGAGTTGCGCGCTCGGCGCAATGCCGGCAACCGGCAGCTCGGAGAGCTGATGCGCAGCCAGCGCCGTGCGGAAGGGGAGGCGCTGAAGGCGGAGCTCGCCAACGTGTCGGTCGAGGTCGACGCCATGACCGGCGAGCTGCGCGACATCGAGGAGTCGATCGAGCGCGACTTGCTGCTCGTCCCCAATCCGCCGCACGCATCGGTCCCTGATGGTCGTGGCGCTGAGGAAAACCCCGTGGTGCGGGAATGGGGCGAGCGACGCGCCGAGGGGTCGAGCGCCCCGCATTGGGAGATCGGGGAGCGTCTCGGCCTGTTCGACCTCGAGCGGGGTGCCAAGCTGGCGGGCTCCGGCTTCGTGCTGTACACCGGGCTCGGCGCGCGCCTGCAGCGGGCGCTGATCGGCTTCTTCATCGACCTCCACCTGGAGCGCCACGGCTACCGCGAGGTGTGGCCGCCGTTCGTGGTCAATGCGGCCTCCGCGCGGGGCACCGGGCAGCTGCCCGACAAGGAGGGGCAGATGTACGTCGTCGAGCGCGACGGCCTGTACCTGGTCCCGACCGCCGAGGTGCCGGTCACCAACATCTACCGCGACGAGATCCTGCCGGCGGGCGAGCTGCCCCTGAACCTGGTGGCCTACACGCCATGCTGGCGCCGGGAGGCCGGCGCCGCCGGCCGGGACACTCGCGGTCTGCTGCGCGTCCACCAGTTCGAGAAGGTGGAGATGGTCAAGCTCGTCCGCCCCGAGACGAGCTACGACGAGCTGGGCCGGCTGACCCGCGACGCGGAGGAGGCGGTCGAGGCGCTCGAGCTTCCGTACCGCACCGTCGAGCGCTGCGCCGGCGACGTGGGCTTTGCCCAGGCCAAGGGCTATGACCTCGAGGCATGGGCGCCGGGGGTCGGAAAATGGCTCGAGATCAGCTCCTGCTCGAATTACACAGACTTCCAGTCCCGCCGAATGAACATCCGCTACCGCGACACGGCCGACGCCCGGCCCGAGCTGGTGCACACCCTGAACGGCAGCGGGCTCGCGCTGGCCCGCACCGTGGCGGCGCTCCTCGAGACGCACCTCCGGCCGGACGGATCGGTGCACGTGCCGGCGGCGCTGCGACCACGTCTCGGCGGGCTCGAGGCGATCCGCTAGGCGCGGGCCCGGCTCTGCGGCGACCACGTCGCTCGCCCTATGCTCTCGGGTATGGCCCTGATCCAGATCCTCGAGCGCGACGCGCCGGCTCTTCAGTCTCCGGTCGTGGTTGCCGCGTTCGACGGCTGGGTCGACGCCGGGCGGGCGGCGACGACCGCCGGTGAGCAGCTGGCCGAGGGGGGAGCGCTGGCGGCCACCTTCGATGCCGACGCCATCTTCGACTACCGATCGCGCCGGCCGATGCTCGACATCGTGGACGGCAGCCTGATCGGGCTCGAATGGCCGGAGCTGGCGGTGCGTGCGGTCAGGCTTGGCGAGCGTGACCTGTTGATCCTCAGCGGGCCTGAGCCGGACTACCGATGGCGCGAGCTCGCGACGGAGGTGGTGGCCATGCTCCAGCACTTCGAGGCGACCACCTGGATCAGCCTGGGGGCGATACCGGTTGCGGCACCGCACACCCGCCCGGTGCGCGTGCTCGGCACCGCGTCGGCCAGCGGACTGCTGCCGCCAGAGGTCACTAAGGGGCCCGAAGGCACGCTTCGGGTTCCGTCGGCCCTGGTGTCGGTGCTGGAGCTCGCGGTGGCGCGTGCCAGGATCCCGGCCCTCGGCTTCTTCGCCCAGGTGCCGCACTACATCAGCGCCGCGTATCCGAACGCCTCGATCGCCCTGCTCGAGCATGTTGGGCGTTTTCTGGGGATCGAGCCGCCGCTCGGCACGCTGCCGCAGAAAGCGCTCGAGACGCGCTCCCTGCTGGATGCCGCGACGACTGCCGACGATTCGACCAAGGCCTACGTCGCCCGCCTCGAGGAGATGGCCGATGAGGCGCGCCTTCCGGAGGGCGACGACCTGATCGCCGACATCGAACGATTCCTGCGCGAGCGGGGCGGCGGACCGGGAAGCGGTCGCCCGAACTGAGGCGCGGAGCGCCACGCTACGATGTTCTCGGAGGGGTGGCCGAGCGGACGATGGCGGCGGTCTTGAAAACCGCTGAGGTGCAAGCCTCCGTGGGTTCGAATCCCACCCCCTCCGCCACGCCGGCCGGGGTGTGTGCCCGACGCCGGGTGGGATCATGAGCAGAGGGAAAGATGATGAACGGGAAGAGCCGTGCGGCGACGCTGATGGGCTGGACCATCGTCGGCGCGCTCCTGGCCGCCACCGCAGCGCTGATCGCGGGGATCGGCCTGCTGAGGGTCCCAGCTGGCGGTCCGCTGCCGCATTCCGACGCTGACGAGGGCGCGCCAGAGGACCCGGACATCGGCGAGCGTCCACGGGAGCGACGGCTCAGCGATGAGCCCGAGCTCGAGGAGCCGAGCCCGCTGCGCGAAAGCGGGCCTGCCGGCGACGAGCCGACCGACTCCCCGGCGCGCTGAGTCCGGCAGCGGAGCGGACCCACGCTCGCCGCGGTATCGGTCTTCGCGATCGCGCTGATCGAGATCTGGGCCGCCGTTCCCGCCGGCTTGGCGCTGGGTCTCAGCCCGATCCTGGTCTGGATCCTGACCATCGGCGGTTCCCTGTTCGGTGTGACCGTCGCCGCGATTGCCGGCGAGCGGATCCGGGCCTGGCTCCTGCGACGGCGGGGCGCGGATACGCTGGCGGGGCAGGGCAGGCTGTACCGGCTGTGGCTCCGCTACGGGGTGATCGGCTGGGGCCTCGTTTCGCCGCTCGTCTTTGCGCCGCCGATGGGGACAGCGATCGGGCTTGCCCTCGGGGCGCCGCGACAGCGGCTGCTGCCGTGGATGGGCGCCGGCGTGCTGATCTGGACGAGCATCCTGGTCGCGGCCGGCGCCGCTGGCGTGAGCTTCCTGGGCGGTCGACACTGACCGCCTGACGCGGCCGCTCTCGCCGGTAGCCGCCGTCGCCGAGAGGGTGTCGGACGCTAGCGGGCGGGGGCGCCGCCGTCGCCTGGGCCCGGCACCTCGTGGTGAAGCCGACAGCGCGCCTCGTAGGTCTCGTCGCCAAGGCCGCCGATCACGATCAGCGGCGAATCCGCGGGCGCGGGACGGCCCCCGATCAGCCGCTGCGTGCGAGTCGCGGGCTCACCGCACACCACGCAGATCGCGGTCAGCTTGGTGACCTGGTCGGCGAGGGCGAGCAGGCGCGGCATCGGACCGAACGGTACGCCACGGAAGTCCTGGTCGAGACCTGTCACCAGGATCAGCTTCCCGGCCGCCGCCAGGCGCTCCACCACCTCTGGAAGCTGCGGATCGAAGAATTGCCCCTCCTCGATGCCCACGATGTCTGCCTCGCCGACGAGCGACTCGATCTCCCTGGAGCTCTCGACGCTCACGGCGCGATGCTGCGCGCCCGACCGCGAGACGACGGTCACGTCATCGGTGCGCGTGTCGAGGCGAGGCTTGACCAGGATGACCTGCCGGCCGGCGATCGAGAAGCGCCGCAGCAGGCGCAGCATCTCGTCGGTCTTGCCGCAGAACATGCAGCCGCAGATGACGTGCACCCAGCCGGATGTGTAGAACATCACGCGTCCGGGCAGGCGGCGATGCCACGAGCCGCATGTCCGCCCCGCGGAGCGGCGCGGTCAGTCACCGACGACGGGCGCGACCTCGGCCTCCGCGGCGTCACGCGGCAGCGCATCGCGCATCACGTCAAGGGGGGCCGTCTGTCCGGACAGCAGGCTGAACGCCTCCGCCTGTCCGGTGAGGAAGCTCAGCTCCCCGTTGGCGACCGTTGCGCCCTGGCGGCGGGCCGTCTCGACGAGCGGGGTCGGGCCCCCGGACATGACAAGGTCGAGGAGGTAGAGGTCGGCGGGAAGCGCCTCCGCGGGCACCGGGCTGCGACTGGCGTCTGACCCCTCTCCGCTGGCGTTCACCACCAGCCGCGCCTTGCCCAGCTCGGCCTCGATGATCGTGTCGTGCCACGGCAGCGCGCGCAGGTCCATGTGCTTGGCGCTACGCGCGAAGTGCGCCACCAGCGCCTCGGCCCGATGCAGGTGCCGGTTGAAGACCGCGACCCGCAGGAAGCCGGCACCGATGAGCACCGTGACCACTGCCCGTGCGCCGCCTCCGGATCCGAGCACCACCGCCTGGCGTGGCCATTTTCCCGCCACGCGAGGCAGCAGCGCGGTCAGGCCGGCGCGGACTCCGGAGACATCGGTGTTGTGTCCGCGCAGCCGTGCTCCGGCGACCGTCACCACGTTGACCGCCCCGCTGGCCCGCGCATTGTCGGAGAGTGGCCCGGTCAGTGCCGCGGCCTTCTCCTTGTGCGGCGAGGCCACGATCGCGCCCGCGAACTCGCCGCCCTTGAGGGCCGCGAACGCCTCCGCCAACTGATGCGGCTTGCGCTCCCAGCGCTCGATCTGGAGCTCGCTGCCGGTCGCCTCGATGGCGGCGCGCTGGACGGATTCGATGGCGGTCGGGCCGAGTGGCTGACCGATGATGGCTAGGCGTTTCACGGCTTTCTCGCATCCGGTCGGGGCACTGCTCGGAGGTCGTGGTCCCGGGGACCCCATGCTATCATCGGCGCCGGTCGCCGGAGAGGTCGCATAGTGGCCTAGTGCGGCGGTTTGCTAAACCGTTGAAGGGGGTTTCCTCTTCCGAGGGTTCGAATCCCTCCCTCTCCGCCAGTGGCCCGCGTCGGGTGCCCGTAGCTCAGTGGATAGAGCGTCAGGTTGCGGACCTGAAGGTCGGAGGTTCGAGTCCTCTCGGGCACGCCACCGATTGACCGCCAGATCGCTGCGGTAACGGCGACAGCATGCCGGCCGTCTGGTGTGCAGACCGGCGAGTTCTTTCAGCCGGGACACACAGGGAGTCCGACATGAACCGGCCAACGTTCTCGCGACCCGCACTCCGTATCTGGGCACTGGCGATGGGGATCATCCTCGTCAGCAGTGGCGGCGTGGCGGCCGCAGCTTCCGCCCAGCAGACTGCCACCGTGGCTCCGGCTCTGGCCAACCTGCCGGCGTTCAGCTGTCGACTGCCGGCCCAGGGACGGCGCACCACCCCGGCGGCCCGCATCAACGCCGTGCGTGTCGGCACCCACGCCGGCTACGACCGGTTCGTGATCCAGTTCGCCAACGGCCTCCCCGACTGGAGCGTCGAGCGAGCACGGCCGCCCCTCCTGCAGGACCCCAGCGGCAGGCCGCTCGCCGTTGCCGGCCGGTCATTCCTGAAGATCACGCTGCACGGCGCGTCGATGGCGGGTAGTTACGCCGGCCCGCGAACGCTCACGCCGCCCTACGCGACGCTGACC